>DAOUVG010000022.1 GCA_030667735.1 Dehalococcoidales bacterium | reverse complement strand
TGGTGACTACTTGCCATTAAACTCAGGCTCTCGTTTCTCCAGAAAGGCGGATATGCCCTCCTTGAAGTCGTCAGTACGGAAGCAGATACCCTGAAGGTAACCCTCGAACTCCATCGCAGAAGCGAGGTCAGATACCGCTCCCCTGTATAGCGAACGCTTGGCCAGCTTCATAGCCACTGCGGGGCCGGCGGCAATCCTGCCCGCTAGTTCCCTGACCTCACGCATCAGGTCGTCATGTGGCACTACCCGGCTGACCAGACCGTATTCTTTAGCTCTCCCGGCATCGAGGATATCTCCGGTGAAGACCATCTCGCAGGCCCGCTCCATGCCAACGATTCTGGGCAGGAAGTAGCTGGAGCCGGTATCAGGGACAAGGCCTCTCCTGATGAATATCTGGGAGAAACGCGCCCGGTCCGAGGCTATCCTGATGTCGCATGCCAGTGCCAGGGAAAGCCCGGCCCCGACGGCGGCGCCGTTGACCGCGGCGATTGTTGGTTTCTCGAAGTTCTGCAACTGCAGGGCAAACGAGCGGATACCCCCGGCGGCGGGCGACCTTGATACCAGACCGCGCTCGACCTCGCCGGTAGTGCTGCCCAGTGAGGAAAGGTCCGCCCCGGAGCAGAATCCCTTGCCAACGCCGGTTATTATCAGTGCACCGACCTCGTTGTCAGCGTTGGCCTCTTCCAGGGTCTGCTCCAACTCCAGTGACATTCTGCCACCGAGGGCATTCAGCCGGTCGGGCTGGTTCAGGGTAATAGTGGCGACACGGTCTTCCTTCTCGTAAATCGTGGCTTCGCGTTTCATGGTTGGGGTACCCCCTGAGAATCATCCTGCCGGGAATCCTCTGTCGGCGTAGCTGATTGGTAGCCGGTCCCTATTAGGGGAATTGTAGCGCCTCGGTTGGCAATTATCAAGACGCCATACTCGTCCGGTACAGCCGGTGCCTGTTGCCACCGTAGAATACCTGTACGGTAAGTTATATATGTGGGAAGCAGGCACCATTACGCCTTTCTCCTCTGGAGAAAGGGGCTATATCACCGGGCGCTCCGGACGGCGTACGAGGAGGATGCTCAGCAGGGATACGCAATACGAGGCAATCCACATCGGGAAAACCTGCTGGTACGTGCCTGAGGTGTCGTACATGTAGCCTGCCAGAAGGGGGCCGGTAGCCCCGCCGATACTCTGACTGAAGCTTATCATTCCGAAGATGGTCCCGTAAGAGGCCAGGCCGAAGTTGGTGCTCACCAGCATGGACATGGTCGGCAGCCAGCTACCCACACCAAGCCCCATAATCAGGGCGTACAGCCACGGTACTGCTCCCGGTGATTCCGGGCTAACGTTCATCAGCACCAGAGTACCGACCAGTTGAAGACCCAGGCCGATAGCGCAGACATATTTAGCCGATAGCCGGTCGCAGAGCCAGCCGAAGGCGAACTTGCCGATAGTACTCCACAAACCGACCGCGCCGAGAACTCCGGCAGCCATCGCCACGGGATAGCCGGTATCCTCGAGGTAGGGTACCTGGTTCTGGAGGACGCTTATCTCGCTGAAACCGTGGGCCAGGAAGGAAACCGCAATCAGCCAGAAGACTGGAGAGGCGGTCGCCATTTTCGGTGTAAGTCCTGCCGTAACAGGGGCTGGTACCGCATCCGCAGTATCCTTTTCGGGGCCTTCACGACCATCCGGGTAAAGCCCCATATCGGCCGGCCTGGTCTTGATGACCAGAAGCGCCACCGGAACGAGCGCCCAGACGAAACCGGCCAGCACCCGGAAGGCGGTTCTCCAACCCAGACCGGGAATCAGGTAACCGCCGATAAGGGGCGCAAGGATAAGGCCGCCGGCACCCAGGCCGGCAGACATGATACCAATGGCGGTGCCCCTTTTCTTCTCAAACCAGTTAGATACAACGGTAGTGGTTGAGACTATTCCCGTAGCGGCCATGCCCATTCCGGTAACCAGGTAGCTGGCATAGAATTGCCACAGCTCGGTGACCATACTGAGAAGGATAAAACCGGTCCCGGCGACCAGCGCACCGGCAGTCATCACCCTGGTGGCCCCGATACGGTCAACAACCCGTCCGACGAGTGGTGCGGAGATGCCGGAGGTCAGGAAGAAGATGCTCAGGGCGGTCATAATTTCGCCTCTGCCCCATCCCAGGTCTATCTGGAGTGGTGTCACG
This sequence comes from Dehalococcoidales bacterium, assembly GCA_030667735.1. Classification (GTDB taxonomy): domain Bacteria; phylum Chloroflexota; class Dehalococcoidia; order Dehalococcoidales; family Fen-1064; genus DUES01. The sequence continues at coordinate 9,346 of DAOUVG010000022.1, read as the reverse complement.
AAGAGGCTGAAGGCGTAGAACCCGCACCCGGAAAAGACCAGGGCAAAGAAGAAGGCTGCGGCCACTATCCAGTAGCCGTAGAAAAACCGGGGTTTCGTCGAGTGGGAGGTTCCCGTCATACCGTCCCTTTCCGGTCTGCTGCCATCCTGTTCAGGCGGAGATACCGGTGTTGATGACGGTATTATACCCCAAGATGCCGGGCGGCATATAGAGCAGAGGCCGCTACCTTATGAGTAAGGCAGCATCTTCGGCCTTCCAGACTCAATCTTGCCGGCGGGTTTTCAGGATATCCCCGGTGCGGTCTGATAAAGCTCCTGGAAGAGCCACGTGGACAGATAGCGTTCCCCGGTATCGGGGAACACCACCACTATCAGCTTATCCATGTTCTCCGGTCTCCCGGCAACCTTAAGGGCGGCGAATGCTGCCGCTCCGGATGATATTCCGGCCAGTATCCCTTCCTCCCTGGCTAACCTCCGCGCGGTCACTCCGGCGTCGTCGTTACCGACGGTGACCATCTCGTCAATAAGGTCGGTCCGGAGGACATCAGGGATAAAGCCGGCGCCGATACCCTGAATCTTATGGCCACCCGGTTTTCCTCCGGAGAGGACCGGGGAACCCTCGGGCTCGACCGCGATTACCCTGAGTCCGGGTTTCTTTGCCTTGAGCACCTCAGCCACGCCGGTTATCGTGCCACCGGTGCCTACTCCGGCAACCAGGATATCTACCCGGCCATCGGTATCGCGCCAGATTTCCTCGGCCGTGGTCAGGCGGTGTATCTCCGGGTTAGCCGGGTTCTTGAACTGCTGGGGCATGAAGTAGCCGGCGTTATCCGCCACCATCTGCTCGGCCTTCCTGATTGCTCCCGGCATTCCCTCAGACCCCGGGGTCAGCACCAGCTCGGCACCAAAGACGGAGAGCAACTGCCTCCGCTCCGAGGACATGGTATCCGGCATGGTAAGGATGAGACGATATCCCCGCGCCGCGCAGACAAAGGCCAGCGCGATGCCGGTATTGCCGCTAGTAGGCTCGATGATTACGGTATCCTTGTTGATGAGGCCCTTCTCCTCGGCATCAGCAATCATGGCCACGCCGATGCGGTCCTTGACGCTGCCGACGGGGTTGAAGGATTCCAGCTTGGCTACTACCTCTGCCACCGCTCCTTCGGCCATCCGGTTCAGCCTGACCAGTGGGGTATTGCCGATAAGCTCACTGGAGTCCCGGGCGATACCGCGGGTCAGCCTGGGTATTTCCACCGTTCTGAAGCGCAGCTTGTCAACCTTCTGTACTTGCTCTGACATATTAACGTTCCTCCCCTCACGCAGTAGGTGACTTATAATATAGAGCCGCTAGGCTACAATATACTTTGCGTAGAGTGCTCTGGCCAGTGATTCGTCGGTGGTGTTCCTCACCAAGGCCCTTCCGTCCGGGAAGACTATCATTTCCCTGTCGTCCACGGTGAATCGCAACATGAAGTCGTTGACGGTCACTCTGGCCACCGGTTCCAGGCGGGCCGCCAGGTCGGGTAGCGATATCTCCACGCCCCGGGTGTTGAGCACCTGGACGACATTCTGTCCGCGGAGTAACGTAGTTTCCGGCCCTGACTTCCCCTCGAGATACTCATACCGCCCCTGACAGGCCGGACAGTCCTTACGGTACCCGGTCTTGAGGCGCCGGAGAGTGCCCTCCCAGACATCTACAATGGTGAGGTGCTGGGTGGGTTCCACTTTGCCCATGAGCATCTTCATCGCTGCCACTACCTGCAGCGAAGCAATGACCGATGGTGCCGGACCGATAATCCCGGCGGTATCACACGTACCGACTACTCCGCTATCCGGTGCCCTGGGGGAGAGGCAGCGGAAACAGGGGGTCTTGCCCGGGATGATGCTCATCGTCATCCCGGAAGAAGCGATGACGGCACCATAAATCCAGGGTATTCCATGCTTCAGTGAGACATCATTGATGAGGAATCTGGTCTCGTAGTTGTCCATGCCATCTACTATGAGGTCGGCCCCGTTTACCAGCTTCTCGATATTGGCAGGGTTAACATCGGCAACGATGCCTTCGATTTCGACTGATGAGTTCACCTTCCTGAGATACCGTTCGGCAGCTATTGCCTTGGGCAACTCGTTCTTGATGTCCTCCTCACTAAAAAGGGTCTGCCGGTGCAGGTTGTGGTACTCTATGAAGTCGCGGTCCACTATCTTCACCCTGCCGACGCCGGCACGCACCAGGCTCGAGGAGAGCATCGTGCCCAACCCTCCGCACCCAATGATGACCACGGAGCTATCAGACAGCCTGCGCTGACCATCCTCTCCGATACCGGGAAAAATGACCTGTCTTGAGTATCTGTCCATCATACTGCTAACCTGCTTCCTTGCCTGCGACCGGTCGACTGTGCGCCGCCTCAGAGTCAGATATAGTATATTATCTCCCCGGAACGTTCCTTATAGTATAAGGCCTTATAACATAAGGGTGAATCAGTGTCAATGGCCTTGCCGGTAATAAGAGAGACGGGGGAGCTACGCGACAGCATTAAGTTACGCTGTACCTACGCTCAGCCGGTGCACACCATATCCTCACCACGCCGGGGCCTTTTTCGGTCTAGAGTACCGGCAGATATCGCTGAAGCTCAAAGTCAGTGACCTGGGTACGGTACTGGTCCCACTCAATCTTCTTGTTGGTGATGAAGGCATTGAAGACGTGGTCTCCGAGGGCTTTTCGCACCAGTTCACTCTGCTCGGTGAGCATAATTGCATCCCAGAGGCTGGAGGGCAGGGTCCCGATACCCCGTTTCTCCCGTTCCGCCTCGGGCATTTCGTACACGTTCTCTGTCACAGGCTCCGGCACTTCGTAGTTCTTTTCGATTCCCTCCAGGCCGGCAGCCAGCATCACGCTGAAGGCAAGGTAAGGGTTGCAGGCAGGGTCGGGGGAACGGAACTCAACCCTGGTGGCCTTTTCCCGATGCGGTTTGTACTCGGGGACGCGGATGAGGTCAGACCGGTTGCGCCGCGCCCATGAGAGGTATACCGGTGCCTCGTAGCCGGGCACAAGGCGCTTGTATGAGTTGACCCACTGGTTGCAGACCGCCGTAATCTCCGGAGCATGCTTCAGGAGGCCGGCAATATACTGCCTGGCCTCTGTGGTCAGGTGGTACTCATTATCCTCGGTATGAAAGGCGTTCTTGTCGCCCCTGAATAGTGACTGGTGAACGTGCATACCGCTGCCATTGATGCCGAAGACCGGCTTGGGCATAAAGGTGGCGTACACACCGTTTAACATGGCTACCTCTTTAACTACCAGTCGGTAGGTCATCACGTTGTCCGCCATAGTCAGGGCATCCGTATACCTTATGTCTATCTCGTGCTGGCTGTGAGCGACTTCGTGGTGGGAGTACTCGACATCGATACCCATCTGTTCGAGAATCAGTACCGTCTCGCGCCTGAGGTCGGTGGCGGCATCCATCGGGGTGAGGTCGAAGTAGCCGCCCTTATCCAGGGGCTCCGTACCCTTGTCGTCTTTGAAGTAGAAGTACTCCAACTCCGGTCCCACGTAGAAGGTGTAACCCATATCGGCGGCACGTTTCAGGTTCCGCTTCAAGATGTAACGGGGGTCTCCCTCAAACGGGTCTCCGCCGGGGTGGTGAATGTCACAGAACATCCGCGCCACGGCATTGTGCTCACGGGGTCGCCACGGTACCAGGCGGAATGTATCCGGGTCAGGCAGGGCAATCATGTCGCTTTCGTCGATTCGGGCAAAGCCCTCGATTGAGGAGCCATCGAAGCCCATTCCTTCTTCCAAGGCGACTTCCAGCTCATTGATGTCGATAGCGAAGCTCTTCAGCACACCAAGGATATCGGTAAACCACAGCCAGATGAACTTGACGTTATGCTCCTTGGCCATCTTGAGGACGTATTCCTTGCCCTCGGCGTTTCTGTTTTCCATCTTATTCTCCCTCAGGTAGGCTCTTTCCATATATGATACAGCGTTTCCGTCGGCACTGCCAGTCCTGATGTGTATCGTGCTTGACTACCGCCAGACACGTTGCCAAGCGCTCTCATTAAAAGGATATCTGACCATGCCCCCATTTTACCACGCCTACACCTTGCGTAAAATACATAATTCCGGTTAAGACATCTTGAGGGGAATTGTCGATGTACGCCGGTGAAGTGACCCAAGTGCCATCGTGAAACCGTCTGTCCGTGGGCGCGAACTGTCTTGAATTCCGGCACAGGATATGGGGGTACTCTCCCGTGTGAATATGCTACGGGACCGGGGCATCCCAGGAAACCTCCGCTCCTCTTTCGCGTAGCGCTGCCAGGTGGGTATCCTGTGATGTTTTGTCCAGCGGATTGCCGGTAAGGTCTATGGTGTCCCATGAGGCGAGGCCGGTGTTATCGACCAGTGGTGTAATGTCGGTAATCTGGTTGTCCCTGAGGGAGAGACGCCTGAGTTTGATAAGGTTGGCGAGCGCCGAGATATCGCTTATCCGGTTCTGGTCAAGGAACAGCCCGGTGAGGTCAGTGAGAGAAGCCAGCAGAGAGATATCGGTGATATCGTTATTATTGATATCAAGGTTTTTCAGTCTGACGCAGTATTCGAGACCGGCGAGGTCAGATATACTTCTTCCGGACAGTGTCATTGCAGAAAGCATAGCCAGGTCCCGGATATAGAGAGGGCCTGCGGGCTTGTAGACAAGCGCCCTGATTGCCGTCTCAAGGTTGGCGTCAGGAAGCGATATTACCCAGCGTATGTCCGCATTGGTCAGGGACATCAGTGGTGAGACATCCTTTATCGGGTTGCGCTCAATGACAAGCTCGGTCAGGCCGGTGAGAGAGGAAAGCGACGATACATCCTCAACCTGGTTACCGTCCAGGTGGAGCCAGATGAGGTTGGCAAGCGACTCCAGAGGTGAAATATCACTCACCTGGTTATTGCTGAGGTACAGCCAGGCGAGGTTATCGAGCGAAGCCAGCGGGGAGAGGTCACTGATACCGTTCCGGTTGAGGAATAGCCACTTGAGGTTATCCAGCGAAGCCAGCGGGGAGAGGTCACTGATACCGTTACCGTCCAGCCGGAGGTCGGTGAGGTTACTGAGCGAGGCCAGGTCTGAGAGGTCGGCGCTCTGAGCGTCGTTCAACCTGAGCACCTTGAGGCTGGTCAGGGAGGACAGTGGGGAGAGGTCTATTACCGGGTTGCCTCCCAGCCAGAACTCGGTGAGGCTGGTCAGCGAGGCCAGGGGTGAGATATCGGTTATCATATTATTATTGATAAACAGGATGGTCAGATTGCTCAGGCCAACTAGGGGTGAGATATCGGCCAGTAGCACGTTACCGTCCAGCCGGAGCTCAGTGAGGCCCGTTAGTGAAGACAGGGGAGAGATATTGTCAATAATGTTGTTGCTGAGAATCAGGCGGTTCAGGTTCCGGCACTGCTCCAGGCCGGAGAGGTCGGAAATAGCGCCGTTAGCGGCAAGGAGTATGTCGAGCGTTTCCAGGTCCGAAGGTTGAATCTGACCGGTTGGCTTACCGATAGCCTGTCTGACTGCAGCTTCGAGATTCACATCGGGGAAGGTGATTCCTTCCTCAGTAGTTGCGGACGGCTTCTGGCTGGAGCCGCAGGCAACGAGGCTGAGTGTCACCGCTATGGTAAGCATGGCTAGCAGGCATTTCATGGTCACGAAGCTCGCTGACATTACCGCCCTAGTTTACAGGTGGTGTCTGCCGGTTGTCAACGAGGTGTTGTGCGGGGTCCAGTACATTAGCGACCCTCCGGTACAGCCGATGCTGCTTCCCACACAAGAAAATACTACTCTTTACCTCTCATTCTTCATTCTTCACGCTATGCAGTTCCGTTCGGAATGACATCTCTCCATCCGAAATTGCTCAGCCAGATAAGGATATGGTCCGGAACAGGGGCGTTCCTTGACGGCAACCCCGTGCTTTGCTATTATTTGATTAAAAGGGAGGGCATCATGACTGCTCCTCAGTTCAAGCAGCTACGCCGTTCCTACGGCTTCGACGAAGTTGCCCTGGTTCCCGGCGACGTAACCATCAACCCCGACCAGATTAACCCCGACTTCAAGATTGAAGACCACACCTTTAGTATTCCGATACTGGCGTCAGCGATGGATGCTGTCGTTGACGTTGATTTTGCCATCCTGATGAGCAAAATGGGAGGGCTGGCAGTCCTGCACCTGGAAGGGGTACAGACCCGCTATGAGAACCCTGCCGAAGTGCTGGCGGAGATTGCCGGAGCGCCCAACGACAAGGTTACCGCTCTCCTTCAGAAGATATACTCCGCACCGATAAAGGAGAACCTGGTTGGGGACCGGATACGGGCAATCAAGAAGGGCGGAGGGGTATGTGCTGCCTCCGTAGTGCCGACGAATACGAAAAAATTTGCCCCTCTGGTTGTCGAAGCCGGGGGTGATATTCTGGTGGTCCAGTCTACCGTGACCACCGCTCGCCACATCTCCAAGAGCCTGCGGGGTCTTGTCTTCCCCGAACTCATCAAAACGCTGTCGATACCGGTAGTTGTCGGTAACTGCGTTAGCTATGGCGCCTGCCTTGACCTGATGAGGACAGGGGTCCACGGCGTTCTCATTGGCGTCGGGCCGGGGGCAGCCTGTACCAGTCGAGAGGTGCTCGGCATGGGAGTTCCCCAGATAACGGCGACGATTGACTGCGCAGCCGCCAGGGAGCAGTACTTCAAGGAGTCGGGGCGCTACGTGCCCATAGTCACCGATGGCGGTTTCCGCAAGGGCGGCGATGTATGTAAGGCCCTGGCTGCCGGTGCCGACGCGGTAATGGTAGGCTCCATTCTCGCTCAGGCCAGGGAGGCACCGGGTCATGGTTATCACTGGGGTATGTCACATCCGCACCCGGCACTGCCGCGCGGAACCCGTATCAAGGTCGGTACCACGGCCCCACTGGAGCAGATACTCTTCGGTCCCACTTCTGTAACTGACGGCAGTCAGAACCTGGTGGGGGCGGTCCGCACGGCGATGGGGTTCTGCGGTGCATCAACCATCAGGGAGATGCAGCAGGCAGAGATGGTGATTGCCCCGGCAATTACGACCGAAGGCAAGTCCTGGCAGATGTCGCAGAAGTAGAACGCACGCCATCAGGAGCCTCTACCGGTTGACAAACCACAGCGATTCACCAGATGGCGCTTCAACTGCCCATGCGGTAGCGGACTACTCGTCATCGTCCTCTTCTTCGGTCTCGACCGCCGGTTCCGGGCCGGAGCTAATGTGAGGCACGATTGCCTCCATTCTGTTTTTATTGCGCGGTGAAGGTGGCCGGAGTCCATCAATCACCTGCCTGAGACGTACCATCTCCCCTGTCGTGTTGTCAGTCTCCGCAGTAGCAACTATACCGGCGATGCCGGCATCCCACAGCATCTGGAGTTCGTCAGCCCCTGTGTTGGGTGGAATGGAAACCAGGAGCGGTTTGGTCAGCAGACCGGCAAAGCGCCGATAGAGCATCAACTGGTCCCAGGTAATGGGACCGGATTCTTCCTGTTCGGCGGTGACCAGTACCGCGTCCACAGGCAGGTCATTGGCCGTCCTCAACTGGCCCTCGGGGACCGAGGACTCTATCTGGAGGACCATGCCGACACCATTATCCGGAGGGGTTGTCAGCGCGGTACCGACTGCCGGGAAGACCACGAAATCACATCCGAGTTCCGCCACCTGGTCCATTTGCCCGCACGCATCCGCCTCCAGCCAGACGCCCCAGGGTATGTCCGGCATGTCACCGGTTAGTTTCTTGATGGCACCGGTTCCCGCAGCCACCTTTGAAATGCGCAGGACCCCGGCGCCCGCGCCGGTTGCGCCGGTCGCACTACCGGCGGTCAGGACGGCAACAAGCTGTAGCTTTGGCTTTACCGCAGCCGATTGTACAGTCCGGAACCCCATCGGTGAGGCTGCTTGCGTACTTTGTGTCAATCTGTCAATGAACTTGCTCATAGGTAATTATCACGCTCCGTATTCAGGCCGTCTGCTTCCGGTATTTCTCTCTTGCTTCCTCGAACCATTTGACACGCTCGGCAATCATTTCCCTGATGGGAAGTTTATAGGGGCATTTCTCCTCGCAGTCGCCGCACTCGGTACAGGTAGCCGCGCGCTCCATGGCGGTGGCAATACCTCCGGAGAATATTCGCTCCGGGGGCATTCGCTTGACGAAGCTCTGTATGTTCATGACTGTCGATATCGATATCTCTTGCGGACAGGGCTGGCAGTAGTCGCAGCGCCGGCAGAATCTTGTGCCCAGTTCATCCCGCATCCGTTGCATCTCGGCAAGTTCCGCCTCGGTCATCTGCTTCGGTCCCTGGTATATCTTCGCTATCTCTTCAATCTCCCAGGTCTGCTCGATACCCGGGATATTGACTACATCGGGGAATTGCAGGAGGTACTTGAAGGCAACGGCTGCGTTGTCCAGCATACCTCCGGCCAGCGGTTTCATGACAATGAAGCCTACATCATATTCTTTTGCCAGGGGAAGAAGCTCGTCGGCAGGCTCGCTGGTAATGAAGTTAAAGGGGAACATCAATGTCTCGAACTGTCCCGACTTCACTGCCGCCTTAGCGACGTCCATGGAGTGTGAGGTAATACCGATGTGCCGTATCCTGCCCGCCTTCCGGGCGTCTTCCAGCACAGCCCGGGGGCCTTCGGGGTCGAGTACCGTTTCCAGGTCCTTGAAGGTACTGACACCATGGAACTGGTACAGGTCAATGTAGTCCACTCCCAGCCGCTCCAGGCTCAGGTTGAGGTGTCTTTCAATGCCTTCACGGTCCCTGGCACCGGATTTCGTTGCCAGAATCAACCCCTTGCGCCTACCGGCAATGGCCTTGCCGATGCGCTCTTCGCTGGTGGTATAGGCATTGGCAGTATCGATGAACGTGATGCGGAGGTCCAGGCACTTCCGGACGACGGCCACGGCATCTTCTTCGGAAAGCCTCTGAATCGGGATACCACCGAAGCCCAGCCTGGTCACCATCATGTTGGTCTTGCCCAGCCTTACTTTCTCCATTTACGCCTCTACTCTCCGGCAATCCTGCCTTTGGTGTCCGGTGCCCGGTCTATCGTGCTACCGGGCTCGCCGGCTGCTTCGTCTGAAATCTAGTAGGGTGATGAAAAACCCTTTCGACCATCCCCCTATAGCCAGGAAGGGGGAAAATATTGTATCTGGGGGACACCCCCAGACCCCTGCCATAAGGGGGCGCCCCTCAGAAGGGGCGGAGCCCCTTATAAGCATAACGTCAAACACACAGAGTCATGTGTTACCAGGGCTACAAGAGGCGGCTGCTGGGAAAGTGTCATTTTGAGAAATAGAACAGCAGAATC
>DAOUVG010000235.1 GCA_030667735.1 Dehalococcoidales bacterium | reverse complement strand
CGGTATCAACGGATAGCCGCTGCCAGAAGGCGGTGGTGGGATTGACAGTCTGGGTGCCCACACCGAGCCAGGGGCGGACAACGTAGCCTATGCTAATCAGGCTCCGGATGATGGGAAGGGCATCGGTGCTGGCGATTGCCCAACCAACGCCGTCTACCTCAACCGCCTGGATGTTCGCGCTCGTGAGGGCGATCACCTCACCGGGCACGTTCTCCCGCGGCCCCCCGCTGTTGCCGGGATTGATAGCAGCATCGGTCTCTATCAACCTGAGCGGTTGGCCCAGCTCTTCGTTAACGGCGACATCGTTCTGGCTGACGATTCCGAGGGTTGCCCTTACACCGAAGCCCAGAGAATTGCCGATGGCGATTACCCAGTCACCAACTCTCAGTTCGTCAGAATCACCCACGGCCACCGCAGGCAGCTTCCCTGCGTCTATCTTGAGTACAGCCAGGTCCGTCTGCGGGTCCATGGCCACAGTGGTAATATCTACCGGAATTACCCTTTCGTCATCCAGGGTCACCGTGATATTTATCGCACCGCTGACAACGTGGGCGTTCGTGACGATAATGCCGCTTTCATCGATAATCCAACCCGAACCACCGCCCTCCTGCGTGTACTGCCGATTAAATCTATCAAGGCCCACTGCCTCAACGGTAATGGCAACTACTGACGGTTTGACCCTGGCGACAACATCGGCAATGCTGGGCAGTGATACTGACTGGTTGTCTGAAGAGGATGCCTCCCAATCAGGGTTTATGGGATTTGCCTCTTCCAGTTCAACGGTAGCGGGTGGTTCCTGCGGTTCTGACGATTTCAGCTCCGGTATCAGCTCACAACCGAGGGTAAAAAGCAACGACATGACAAGCGCAATGGAGAGGACCAAATACCTGAGTTTCATCAACATCAACATCACCACCAGTTTAATGATAGCCCCGCTATGAAAGTAGTATCAAGATGAAAGAGGGCAGGCTTCCACCTGCCTCCTTTTCATCGACATCGCCATCAGTTTAATGATAACCCCGCTGTGAAAGCAGTGTCAAGACGAAGAATGGGAGCAGGCTTTCGCCTGCCCCCCTCAATGCGCTACGGGTGTGTATGTTCTGCTACCGGTCTACCTGTGGTAGTGAGGCAAGCGCTTCCTTGACCTTCTCCTCGGGGTAGTCATAGTCCTCGAGCTTGCCGGATAGATATGCATCATAAGCCGCCAGGTCGAAATGACCGTGTCCGCTGTGGGCCAGCAGGATGGTCTTTGACTCGCCGGTCTGCTTGCACTTCAGGGCTTCGTCAATCGTTACCCTGATGGCATGGTTGGTCTCGGGTGCAGAAAGGATGCCTTCGGTTCGGGCAAAAGTCACGCCGGCCTCGAAGGTGGCCATCTGTGGTACCGCTGTGGCTTCAACCAGACCGAGCTTCACCAGGTGGCAGATGATGGGTGCCATGCCGTGATAGCGAAGGCCACCGGCGTGGACTGGAGGCGGTATAAAGCCATGTCCCAGGGTATTCATAAAGGCTATCGGGGCCATACCGGCAACATCTCCAAAGTCCCAGGCCAGGGGTCCCTTTGTCAACGTGGGACAACTGGTCGGCTCTACGCAGATAATGCGCAGGTCCGGTCTGGTACCATCAATCTTGTCCTTTACAAATGGCAGGAACATTCCGGCAAAGTTGGAGCCGCCACCAACGCAACCGACAATAATATCGGGATAGGTGTCTGCCTGCTCCTCCATCAGCTTCTTTGTCTCCAGACCATTGACCGTGTTGTGAAGCAGCACGTGGTTGAGCACGCTGCCCAGCGAGTACCTGGTATCATCATGGGTGGCGGCATCCTCTACCGCTTCACTAATGGCCATACCGAGGCTGCCCGGGGAATCCGGGTCTTGCCCGAGGATGGTGCGCCCGATATTGGTATCCTCGCTGGGGCTGGCGACGCAGGTGGCACCCCAGGTCTCCATCAATATGCGGCGGTAGGGCTTCTGGTTGTAGCTAATCCTGACCATGTAGACCTTGAGCTCCAGGCCGAAGAACATGCAGCCCATCGATAGCGCGCTGCCCCACTGCCCGGCCCCGGTCTCGGTGGCTATACGCTTAACTCCGGCCTGCTTGTTGTAGTATGCCTGAGCAACCGCCGTGTTCGGCTTGTGGCTCCCGCCCTGGCTGGTACCCTCGTACTTATAGAATATCTTGGCCGGTGTATCCAGCGCTTTCTCCAGACGGTGTGCCCGGTGCAGGATGGTCGGTCTCCAGGTACGGTAGATATCCTGCACCTCTTCCGGGACGTCAATCCACCTTTCCGTGCTGAACTCCTGCTCATTCAGGGCTTCAACGAAAAGTGGTGGCGGAAGAATCGTGGGTTCCTTGGTGGCGGGATGCAGAAGTGGCGGAAGCGGCTCGGGCAGGTCCGCCTGGATGTTGTACCAGGATGTGGGCATGTCCTTTTCATCAAGAATAAACTTCGCTCTATCCATTTCCTCTCCTTTCAGATATTACAGGTAATTTCAATATCAACCAACTATCAATATAATTTGGCCCAGCAGGGCCAGCGTAGTGACTTTATCAGCACATCATCACCTCCTCTAGGTTTCTACCATTCACAGGAAATAAAAAACTCCCGCCCCCAAAGGGACGAGAGGTTTATCTCCGCGGTGCCACCCTAATTTCGCAAGCGACTCGGTCACGAGTCGCCGCTATCTCAATCAGGTACCGGGGCTGGTCCCGATACCCTGGGATTAATAACGCTTCCCTGGCGACAAAGCCTACTCGTTACCCGGTCTCAGACCGGCCACTTTCGGTTTGCGGCTCCCAGGTCCATTCGACTTCTGCGCCGGTATCGGCTCACACCTTACCCGACTCTCTGAACCTCGCTGGAAGTGTACTAGTCCTGTTCGCAGCCTTTTACCGTATAAGCCTGCTATCTAAGACAGCAGGGCTGCCACCTGTGGTGGCACGCTTGCTAGTAACAATAACATGAGGTCCGTTGTTTGTCAACAGGAACTACATGCCACAGGGGAAAGCAGACGACTCTGGCGCTGCTGGTTCTGCTACCGTACGACATAGCCGCCGAGGCTCGATAGAGAGAATTGTCGGCAAAATGGTTGCAGAGGTTGCCGTAGAGGGGCAGGGCGGTGTACAATTCGTGCGTAGGAGGGGTGTCCGAGTGGTCTATGGTGACGGTCTTGAAAACCGTTGTCCCGAAAGGGACCGTGGGTTCGAATCCCACCCCCTCCGCCATCACAGCCCCCCACGGAGGGGCTCCCTCCGCCACTACTCACCCTCCACCACTACTGGCCCTCCGCCGCTACCATGTTCAGGCTAGCTGCAAATG
>DAOUVG010000097.1 GCA_030667735.1 Dehalococcoidales bacterium | reverse complement strand
TCCGCTAGAGTGTGTGATTTCGCTGAGTGTGCCCGGATAGTTGACAGTTGGACGGAGGCTGGTCTATGCTCCAACACGAAAGGAGATGGAGATGTACGATAAAGGGATTCATGAGAAGGCAGCCGATGCAGCCATCAGGGTGATGCGTCTGCGCGGTCCCCTTAGACTGGGTGAGCCGGCCGGATACATAAACGTAAGGTGCACTGAACCGGTTATAGAAGTGCTGCAACCGCTCTGTCCGCTCAAATGGGATAGACTGGCAGATGTGACCATGGGAATTGGAGCCGGTTTCTCGAACATGGGGGAGGTCTGCGGTGCCCTGACAGGGGCAATAATCGTCATTGGGCTTGACCTTGCCGCCAGATACCGGGATACCGCTGTGTTAAGGCTTCTCTCCATCAAGTTCACCCAGAGGATAATGCGCGAATTCACCAGGGAGTTCGGAGGCGTGCGTTGCAGGGACCTCGTTGGCCATGATATCTCCGGATGTCTGATACCGGGCGACGAGGGCTACGCGGCATTCCTGAAGGACAGGATTGTAGAGGGACCTGAGAACATGAAATGCCACCAACTGATACGTTACTGCATCATGTACCCCCTTCCGTCCGAACAGGAGGAGTTGCACCCTGCTCTCTGACGAGGTCAGGGGGAACGCCGGGTTGATGGAGAGGGCATACGACCTAGGCAAACGGCTTGTCGCCGAGGCGTAGTCATCTGGTCCCGCGTACCTGCCTCACCACCACTTCCCTCCCGGTTGTCGCAACCACATTCCGCACGGACAGGAGAGCAGGTACTCATGGCCGGGTTGACACCTGCTGTCTCCTGGGCTACGATAGACTCCTACGCACGCTATCAGTAGCACTGGACCCGGACGTTTCACAGCATGTGTATGCCGGAAACGAATCACCCCTGGACATATTTGTGAGGGAATGCTTTTTAGAAAGGAGATAGTTGGCGTTATCCAGGGTCTGGCAGCACTTCTCCTGATATCATGCGGGGCTGTACCCTCGGAGCCAACACCAAAGCCTATGAGTTACTCAGCACTACCACCCATGACGATTGACTCCGGCAAGCAGTGCGTTGCTACCATTGAAACAGAGAAGGGGAACATAGGGTTTGAGTTGTTTGCCAGCGATGTTCCGGTAACGGTGAATAACTTCGTGTTTCTCGCGCGTGAGGGATTCTACGATGGCACGACATTCCATCGCGTCATCCCTGGCTTTATGGCCCAGGGTGGAGACCCTACCGGGACCGGAAGTGGCGGCCCTGGTTACAAATTCGCTGATGAATTCACCAAGCGCACCCATGTCACCGGAGCTTTATCGATGGCCAATGCCGGCCCCAATACTAATGGTTCCCAATTTTTCATTACGTATGCCCCTCAAAACCACCTTGATGGCAAACACTCGGTATTCGGCCAGCTAGTGGACGGAACGGATGTTCTGGAAGCCGTTAAGCAGGGTGATACCATCATAAGGATAGTCATAGAAGAGAGATAGACGTGACCAACTCCTGAAAACCCTTCACAGCTTGCACAGCAACCATCGACAAGACGAAGTGATGGCAACCATCCTCTCCAACGTCGGGGCTACATTCCGCATGCCCGGGTGAGCGGGTACTCTAACCCGCATCCGGCACAAGCTGCATTGCTTGACATCCTCACCTCCCAGTTATAGACTGTGGGCACCGATTCAGGGGGTAGTACAATCCTGTGGGGGCAGGTCAGGTCCTGCAGACAGGGAGGTGAACGCATGATTGCCAAGCATGCTAATGAGTTGACGGTTGCTGCGCTATCCGCTAAGACACTCGCCGACCTGGAGGATGTGGTCAACGACTGGTTGAAGAACCAGTCGGACTATATCATCGTCCAGGATATCTCCTTCGAGCAGTCTGTAACTGAGACAAAGAAACAAGTCGCATGGGTGGTAACCACACACGAATCTGAGTAGGCTTCGTCTTTGCCTCCGTTTCTATTCCAGCATCCGGACTATCGTTTCTTGTCGCGGCCGTACCTATGTCATGGTTACGGGCTCCAATTCAGGAAATGGTACGGTCCTGGGGAGGTCACATGGATGGTGGTGGGAACTTCCTGATAGCGATAGTGGCGGCGATAGCACTTGAAGTAATCATTGTGCTACTGGCTGTGCAGTTTGTCAGTGTCATCTGGATAAGGTCGATAATCATCGCGATTGTGCCCGTGGTCTTCCTGTTCGCGGCCATTTTCAGCGATGGAGAATAGACGGCCCGGGGGTGAATGGACCTACTCCTCGGAATCGACCCAGGTAAGATGTCGGACTCTGAGCCGAGGGAAAGGGTGCCTGCTCCATACTCGGGAAGACTTGCGAAGACGCGCAGGACGATTACCGACCCTCACCAATAGCGTGACTACATTCCGCACGACACTGAAAGATGATACCTGGTAAGAGAAATCAGGGGAAAGCAAACTTGCTCCTGCCGGTTTTGATATTACTGCTGACAGCGCTAATATCAGTTTCCTGCAATCCCCCTGGCGTACTTCCGGAAAGAACCGGAGATATTGCACCACAGGTATCCGGTGAGGAGCCTGACACTTCATCGGACGTAAACAGTCAGGACGAATTTAACCTATGGTGGCAAGACTACAACAGACCAATCCATCTGGATACATCCTCATATCCGGGATTTCTTCGTGGTGCGTGGGCTTCGAGATTAGACGAAGCACGCAGGTATCTCTCAAATGCAGAGAGCTTAAGGAATGGTGGCTTTGACTCTATCCTGCTGGGGATTGATATCGTCTTTGACCCGGAGACTGGTGATGCTAAATCACTAGGCGATGAACTGTTCATTTTCTATCTACAGGCATTTAAGAAAGCCGGTTTCCGGGTTATTGTTATCCCAAATCCCATGCACCCGAACCTGGATATGGGTAAGGGGTACGAATGGGAAGGCACAGACCCCTCCGCAGGTTATCACCGCAGTTATGAACTGCTTGAGAAAATGGAATCGGTGGTTATAAAGTGGGCCGGAATTGCCCAGCAATACCATGCCGATGGATTCGTTCCCCTTAATGAACCGTTTAAACTGGTAAGAGATTATCAGGATGCCTCAAAGTGGCTACAGGAAATCCTGCCTGAAATAAAAGAGGTATACAGGGGTCAAATCATCGCTCTGGACACTATGCTCAATTTGGGACAAGGCAGCACCATTCCCTATCCGTACGACTACAGTGGCTACGACATTATACTGGGGGGGCCTCCCTGCGGATGGAAGGATATCGCTCACTGGGAACTTATGATTAAAGAGTATATCAGCAAAGGAGACCAATATGTACAAGACTACTACTGTGAGGGGTTTGGTCTTTACGAATGGGGCTCTTATACTGGCGGCGTTTGGTATGAACCTATACCCGAAGACCAGATTCTAAATCAAATCCAGGCCAGACTGATTGTTGAAGCTATGATAAGACAGGCTGATGGAACAACTATTGCCAGTTTCCCCCGTATTTCAAAAGGCTGGAGCGACTTTGATACGCCTGCCTTCGAGTCTATTGTTGCCTGGTATAAGAATATGGGAGAAGAGATAACACCACTGGAAAAGAAGCAATGGACTGATGCTGAGATTAAGGAAATCGAACAAAACCTTGCCGGTGATGAATACGATGATATTTTTCAGATTGCGGAGACGTCTCCATACACATTCCCCAATGAGAGACCATACCTTCCCATTCCGGAAGATTTTGATTTGACTAGCTTTGTGACTACTCACACCGGGGATAAGATTACACTGAGCCAGGATACGAAGAATCACATCTTCAATAACTGCGAGGTCTGGATTAACGCTGAGAATATTACGGTCAGCAGCAGTAAGTTCGTTAATAGCAGGGTTATTGTTAATAATACCGCTGACGTGTCTTTTGAGAGGGTAGTTTTCACTGAATTGGACCAATACGAACAGGCAGCCCTGACTATCAATAACTCTCATGAAATAACCGTAAATAACTGTAATATTACCAATAACTATATCGGGGTAGGAATACATAGCAGCAGTGTCGATATAATAAATTGCAGATTTGAACATAATAACGGCCATAACGCCCTGGTTATTGGAGAGGGTTCTGTGGCAAATGTGGACGATAACTATTTCTTCGGTAGCTTCCCTCACGCTATCCTGATAATGAACAGGGAGGAGGAATCTCAGGCCATGGTAAGCATTTCCCATAACTATATAGACCAGACTGGAGAAGATGCCATAGACTTCGAAGATTACCGTAACGCTGCTCCAAGCATGGTGTCCGGCAACTTAATAATAAATAGCGGTTGGGCCGCGATAATAGTTGAATATAACAGCTGGGAAGCAGATATCACCATTGAAGATAACTGGATAGAGAATACCGGGAGCGACTGGGAACTAACAACTCATGCTCTTCAACCGGAGAGCTTTCAGCCTGGCTGGGGACATGGGATACTGGTCGAGGATTCAAGCCAGGTGCGTATTGTCAATAACCGTGTCCTGTTAGCTGGCCAAAACGGGATTGAAATAAGAAACAGTCGAGAGGTGGCGGCGGAGGGTAATGGGATAGATTGCAGCCAGGTGGGAATCGGGGTTTACCGATACAACGAATCCTCTCTATACAGGGAAGTCTCGCCTTTAGGTGAGGAGAACGCCGGTAGTTCTCAGGGCAAAGCCGATAACAACGTTGTTTTTTCAGCCGGCAGGGACTACTACATTGAAAAATCGTGCCAGTTCACTATTACTGAATGATTCACCATTCTGACACATTGCTCGAGGCTGGCGATACCACGGGTCTGCTGTCTACCTTCTCGGTGTAACACCATATTGCACCTGTATATCACTTGATTAACTGCAGTAACTGTGTGAGCTGACCCCCATCCTTAACACAGGATTCTCAACAGGCAAATATCCTGCCAATATACCGGCGCAGATAATACTATCTAAATCTGTTATACTATCTTCTACCCAAGACCCTCTGGATGCAGCCAGGGGCAATAAAGAGAAAATCTTCAGCATATTGTCGGGAGTAAGAAGCAGGTTACTCATCGATATTAGCAGCAAAGGAGGAGGGATGGTAAAGGAAATATTGCGGAACGAGTTATGTGAGATTATGGGGACAAAGTACCCCATTATTCAGGCAGGCATGGGGCCTTTCAGCACCAATCAGCTGGCCGGTGTGTCAGCAAATGCCGGCGTGCTGGGTATTGTCAGTACCAGTGGTTTCGGCTATCTCAGGGGTGACCCTGCCAAGATGACAAAGGGAGTATCACAGGTAGCCAGGACTCTTACGGATGGGCAGGGTGGTACCTGGCAAGAACAATTGAAGCGAGCTTTGCATCGAGTAGAGGAGTCATGCCGGGAAGCAAAGGGGATCTTTGGCATCAACGTCATGGTTTCCTCTGAAGTTGCCGAGTTCGCCCGGGAGGTCATCAGAACAACAATCGAACTCAGAGAAGAAGACCCGGAGATGAAAGACAGGCTGCGGGTGATAATTACCTCGGCGGGGGACCCTCTTCCTATGACAGATATTATTAAACCCTCCGGGCTTAAATGGTTCCACGTAGTACCATCCGTACGTCATGCCCTCAGGGCCGAACGAGCCGGCGTCGATGCGGTAATTGCGTCCGGCCAGGAGGGTGGGGGCCATGTTGCCTGGGAGCCGGTGCATACGATAGTGTTGCTACCGGCAATAGTAAGGGCTGTTGGTATTCCGGTCATTGGTGCCGGTGGGTTTGGTACGGGTGCTTCACTGGTGGCTGCCCTGGCCCTGGGCGCCGTGGGGGTCCAGATGGGCACCAGGTTCCTGGCTACCAAGGAGAGCGAGTTTCACCCTGTACACAAGGACTACATCGTGAAAGGCAACGAGCGGGATACCATAGTAGCCAGGGGTGTCGTGGGTCCATTGAGATGGATAAAGAATGAGGCAGCCTTGGAGTTTACAAGGCTTACGGTAAGAAAAGCCCCCGGAGTATACCTGGGTGAGCCGGAAGACCTTGCTGACGTCGCCCAGGAAGTCCGTGCCCAGGAGGATAAGGGCTGGGATGCCCAGTTCCGCGGTGACGGGCCGCAGGCACTCATGCCTGGTGGCGAGGTGGCAGGGCTGGTAGATGACATTCCCTCAGTGAGGGTGCTTGTCGAGCGAACAGTGAAAGAAGCGGAAGACATTCTCCGAAATCTGCACCGGAAGTATCTCACGGACTAGCAGGATGATGAAAAAGGCTTTCGACCAATCCCCGTGCGTCCCATCTGGGACGCCTTCCCCTTCCTGTCCAGGAAGAGCCTTCCTACCGAGGAAGGGGGGAAAGATTATATCTGGGGGACACCGGCAGAATCCGGTTTCGGATTCTGCTAACGTCATTCTTACAGAATGACGCCCAG
>DAOUVG010000211.1 GCA_030667735.1 Dehalococcoidales bacterium | reverse complement strand
GCTGCCGGACCACCTCGCTGAAGAGGTGCATGTGAGCGCCGGAAAGACAACTGAGACCGACCAGGTCAACGTCCTCCTGTATTGCCGCGCTGGCTATCTGCTCCGGGGTCTGGTGCAGGCCGGTGTATATCACCTCGAAGCCGGCGTCCCGGAAACCCCGGGCGATAATCTTGATGCCCCGGTCGTGGCCATCCAGGCCCGGCTTGCCCAGCAGTACCCTCAGTATCCTCCGAGACTTAGCATTTGATTTCACGTTTTCCTGACTCATGGAGTAACAGCCTCCCCGGCACCGAATCTAGTAATATCCGGGGTCCCGGTACTCACCGAAGACCTCCCGGTAGACATCACATATCTCCTGCTCGGTAGCATACTCCCTGACCGCCTCGATGACAAACGGCATCACGTTCCTGTCGGTCCGGCAGGCGCTACGAAGGTCGTCCAGCGCCTGACCCACCTTCCGGTTGTCCCGTGTCCGTTTGACTTCCTGCAGTCTCTTGACCTGCTCCGCCTCCACCTTTTCATCAATCTTCAGTACCTCCACCGGAGTCTCTTCCCCGGTAGCATACTTGTTGACCCCCACGACAACCCTTTCCGCGCGGTCCACCCGCTGCTGATATTCATATGAGGCGCTGGAGATTTCCCTCTGCGGGAAGCCCGTCTCAATTGCGGCCAGCATGCCCCCCATCGCGTCTATCTTCTCGATATACTCCCAGGCCTGTTCCTCAATCCGACTGGTCAGGGCTTCAACGAAATAGGAACCGGCCAACGGGTCGATGGTGTTCACCACTCCGGTCTCCTCGGCGATTATCTGCTGGGTGCGCAGGGCGATATTAACCGCGAAATCAGAGGGCAATGCCAGCACTTCGTCAAGCGAGTTGGTGTGCAGGGACTGAGTACCTCCCAGGACGGCGGCCAGTGCCTCCGTAGTGGTCCTGACGACGTTGTTGTATGGCTGCTGGGCAGTCAGTGAGCAACCCGCCGTCTGGGTATGGAACCTTAACCACAGGGAGCGGGCATTCTTCGCCCCGAACCTTTCCTTCATTATTCTGGCCCACATCCTCCTCGCCGCCCGGAACTTGGCGATTTCCTCAAAGAAGTCCAGGTGAGAGTTGAAGAAGAAGGAGAGCCGGGGGGCAAAGGCGTCAACATCCAGCTTCTTGCGCTCGATAATATCCTGTACGTAGGCAATGCCATCGGCCAGAGTGAATGCCAGCTCCTGCACGGCCGTGGAGCCAGCCTCCCGAATGTGATAGCCACTGATACTTATCGTGTTCCAGCGGGGGACGTACTCCGTGCCGAACTCAACGGTGTCGCTGACAAGTCGGATAGAAGGCTCGGGCGGGCACATCAGGGTGTTCTGGGCAATGAACTCCTTGAGCATATCGTTCTGAATGGTACCGCCTATCCGGTCCCAGGCAATCCCCTTCTTTCCGGCGGCCACGAGGTACATCGCCCACAGCACGCTTGCCGGCGGATTGATGGTCATCGAGGTGGTTACTCTATCCAGGGGTATATTGTGCGTCAGGGTCTCAATATCGGCCAGCGTATCGATGGCAACCCCACACCTCCCCACCTCGGCGGTGGATTTCGGGGAATCAGTATCGTAGCCCATCAGTGTGGGAAAATCGAAGGCGGTGCTCAGTCCGGTCTCCCCGTCACGCAACAACTGGTGCCATCTCCGGTTGGTGTCGCTGGCACTACCGAACCCGGAAAACATCCGGAACGTCCAGATCTTTCCCCGGTAGCCAGTGGCCTGGCAGCCACGGGTAAATGGATACTCTCCCGGATACCCGATAGAGGTAGCGAAATCCAGGTCTTTAATATGCTCCGGAGTATAGACCGGTTCAATATCCTGGTTGGAGACGGTGGCAAAACTCCTGTCCGTTTGGTCATCATCGCTGGTCGCGGACGCCTTAGACCACTTCTTCATCCCCTGCTGTGCCTGATTCAGCGTATTTTCGTCGAACACGATGCCCTCCTCAGGACAGGGGAAAGAGACACTCCCGGCATCCCCTTGTCGATTACTCTCGGTCTGCTTTGGAACCCACCCCTGCGTGCTGTTTGATATGGGGAATCAAGGTGTATACCTCTACATACCTTTGCCAGCTAGTCTCGTCCGTACAGCATCAGCAACGCTACGACCTCAACCTGCGTGTAATACACTTTTTTGTTTCAGGACAGATCACCCATACGGATAGTAGTTCTTGGCAGTGCCGATCATCGCCTTGAAGTTCTCGTACTTGCAATCAGCAGCCACTGTGCATCCAGAGCTGAGGATGAAGCCAGTGTCCTTGCCGACGACATCAATCAGTCTTTGGCAGTACTCCTCCACCTCATCGGGAGTACCCAAAGCCTGAAGGCCGGCGGGCACATCTCCGGCAATGCACATGTGGTCTTTGAGGACCTCCTTGGCCTTGAAGATATCCGTCTTGCTGTCAAGCTCGCAGACGCACATCTTCTCGGGCAGGTCGAGGAAATAAGGTAGATTCAGAGTCCAGTCCTGGTCCAAATGCATTACCGTCAGGATACCCTCGGCGGCAAAGGCCTCCACCATCTTCTTGATGTAGGGGAACTCGAAGCGCTCAAATACCTTCAGCGGGAAGTAGAAGTTGCCGCCCCTTTCCAACACCAGCATGATGCCCGGTACGCCGGTTAGCTTCGTTACCTCAATGGTGCTCTCGATGAGGTCATCTACCATGGCGTCCATCACCGCCTGAACCTTGTCTGGTCTACGGTGGATGTCCAGGGCGAAAGCTATCATGGAGCGAGACGTTGAGAGTGTCATCAGCGGCGACGATACTGCCGCCCCGATGAGTGTCGGAAGACCCCTCTCTTCCCACGTCTGTATCTCTTTGCGGTACTGCGCGAGTTGTCTCTCGGCCCAGGCAATCGTTTTCTCAATCGGGAAGGGGCTTGTCTCCCGGTGGTATTTTTCAACCCATCCCCACCACCCTGACTTGATGATTTCGTCATAGTCGTCAATGGTCATTGCTTCAGTCTCAATGTACTGAGGAGGGGAATCTTCTGGTATACCCCTGCCGGGATACTTCATCTGCCCAGTCCTGTGAGCAAGAGGGTGTTTGGGATTTGGAGTCTGACTGTAACCTGGCAGGATAAACCCATCCCAACCACCTATATCATCAAAGAGGTCAACCATAGCCGGCCAGCCTTTACCTCTGTAGTCGGCAAATCCCTCAGCCAGAGTCATGCCCTTATGGTGGACTGGGAACATGAGGTCAAGCAGCGGGGCAGCCGGGACGCGGTCATAGGGTTCCAGGTTGACGGCAGCCCAAACCCTTTCACGGGGTGTCATTGTTTCCTTGACCATAGTCTATTCCTCCTGGGCAAACCGGCGGCAGATTTCCACGCCTTCCAGACCGTCGTCGGTGAAGGCATCGGCGCCGGTATGGCGCTGCACCAGCTCGGTGACGACGCCGCCTCCTATCACAACCTTGACCTTGTCACGCAGGCCAGCCTCTTTGATAGCCTCGATGGTCTCCTTCATGGAGTCGAAGGAAGGGGTGAGCAGGCCGGACATGCCGAGAATAGGGGCGCCGGTCTCCTTGAGCTTGTCCACGAAGACCTGGGGTGGTACATCTATGCCCAGGTCATAGACCTCGAAGCCGGCGCCCTTGAGAAGCACGGCGACGATGTCCTTGCCGATGTTGTGGATGTCACCCTTGACGGTACCGAGGACTATCTTGGTGGCGGAGGCAGTGGCATCGGC
>DAOUVG010000282.1 GCA_030667735.1 Dehalococcoidales bacterium | reverse complement strand
CTTCGGTGAGGCCGATATCAAGCGGGAAGGGTCTGATATTACCCTGGTGACTTTCTCATTTATGGTGCATCCGGCTCTGGCCGCGGCTCACAATCTGGCGAAAGAGGGCATAAATGTTGAGGTTGTTGATCTGCGCACTCTTGTGCCCCTGGATGTAGAGACCATTGTCAAATCGACAAAGAAGACCGGGCGACTGCTTATCGTGCATGAGGCGATGAAACGGGGTGGTGTTGCCGGTGAGATTGCTTTCCGGGTAACTGAGGAGGCTCCCGACGTGATAACGTCCTTGAAGACACCGGTCAGGCGGCTGGCGGCTAAGAATATGCCCCTCATGGGGACTCCAGTATTTGTCCCTTCGGCAGAGACTATTGCTGCTACTGTAAAGGAGATGGTCTAGATATTATAGAGCGCCCCCTCACATCTGTCAGGGGGCGCAGCCATTAGAGAATTCTGGGCAGGGAGTTAAAGGAGTTAGAAGTATGCATGAAGTGAGAATACCCAAGTTGGGGACTCAGATAGAGGATGCTGAAATCACCGAATGGGTGGCTGCGGAGGGGGAGAAGGTTACTGAGCGCCAGGTCCTTGTTGTACTGGAGACTGAGAAAAGCAGCTATGATTTAGAGTCCGAGTTCAAAGGCATTCTGCATATCATTGTCGAGGCCTCGGATGAAAGAGTCGATGCTGGTGTGCTTATTGCTGTCCTGGCAGACAACGAAGAGGAATACGAAAAAATTAAGTCTACGTGAGGGCCTGAAATGACTACTGAAGAAAAGAAGGAACCAACAGTCCCGGGCTCAGTGGTTGATAGCAAGAAGGTCAAGGAGGTTATCCCGCTAAGGGGAATCAGGAGAACTCTTGCTACTCACATGCACCGCAGCCTTCAAGAATCGGCACAACTGTCCGGCTCTTCGGGAACAGACATGACGGAGATGATTAAGTGCCGCGAGACCCTGAATTCTAAAGAAAAGGAAACCGGCATTCACTATACCTGGACCGATTTATTTATCAAAATAGCGGCTGAAGCCCTCAGGCTTGTTCCCATGATGAATTCCAGCCTGATTGATAGAGAGATAATCATATGGGATGATATTAACATTGGCGTTGCACTGGATTTCGAGATGAGGGATGGCAGACGGGGTCTGATTGTGCCGGTGGTGCGTAATGCCGATGAGAAATCCATAGCGGACGTTCACAACTTTCTGGAGGAGATTAAAGAGAAGGGTAAAATTGGCAAACTCATGCCGGATGATACTGCTGGCGGCACCTTTACCGTGACCAATACCGGTGCTTTGGGAGGTGGTCGTGGCTCCAGAACAGGCATTGCAACTGGCATGGCCAGCGCCAGCACCCCTGTCATAAATCAGCCGCAGGTTGGTATCTGGGGAATGGGGGGTTACAGTGATACACCGGTGGTAGTAGATGGCCAGGTTGTCGTTCGGCCGGTTCTGTATCACCATCTCACCTTTGACCATCGGGTACTTACCGGGGCAGACAGCGGCATGTTTGGTGGTGCCTTGCATCGGTTAATGCTCAATCCAGGTCCGTTGCTCTTGGAATAGGGTTAACTCTCTGACCAATCCTGATTTCCTTTCCTGGCTCGTTTGGTCGAGGTTATGACTGGACATTTCATGCTGCCAATTCCGGCTTCAGGGAGCGAAGGGTACTGACCAATAGTGCTCTAGAACTACGTGGTCTCCACCTCCATGAACTGAGCAATTCAGAGCAATAAAACTTTCAACTCTTCCGGTATTGGAGGTTAAAATGAAGGCTCTGGTAACTGGTGGTGCAGGTTTTATTGGGATGAGCCTGGTCAATGACCTGCTTGCCCGCAATACTGAGGTAAGGGTACTTGATAAGACCAGGGGAAACCTTGACGCCTTGAAGAATCCCGCCCTGGAAATTATTGAAGCGGGTATTGAAGACCGGCAGGCTGTTCAGCAAGTAGTGCAGGGTATCGATGTCATCTACCACCTGGCTGAAACCTTCTCTTCTGACCCTTATGAAAATATTGATATCGATATCAGGGGGAATGTTAATCTCCTGGAGAGCGCTGTAGAAAACAGCGTTAAGCACTTCTTTTTCGCTAGCACTCACCGCGTCTATGGTAGACCCCGGTATAGACCCATGGATGAAGAACACCCCCTTCACCCTGAAGAATCGCGGCGTCCCATGTACTCCATCTCCAAGCTAACCAGGGAACAATTTTGTCTGACCTATTGGCGGGAACGCGGCTTACCGGCAACCATCTTCAGGTGGTTCTATTCTATTAGCCCTGACCGTGCCATGCAGGGCAGGGCACTGACAACCCTCATTGACAATGCCCTCAAGAACGAGCCTATCAAAGTCCCCGGGAGAGGTGGCGGAGATTTCTTCCTGGCCGATGATGCTGTCCTTGCCTTTCGCCTGGCAACGCTCAACGATAGGACTTATGGTGAGACCTTCAACCTGACGAGTGGTCTCTATGTCTCATGGCGAGAGATAGCTGAGCTGGTCTGTCAGTTAGCAGCCTCTTCATCAAAACTCGAATCTGTCCCTGCGGAGGAATGGCAAGGAGACGCCTCGTTTAGCTCCGACGCCACTCTCTCATTTGAATGCGCTCTTGATATCAGCAAAGCTGAACGCCTGATGGGCTATAAATCCGGGTACAGTCCACAAGAGGTAATGGATTCACTCAAAAGGTCGGCAAACCTGTTGGTACAGTCCAGGAAAAAGGGATAGAGCATTCCTCGACTTGCTGCGGTCGCCTTTGCTCATGAAGCACAGGGAGCTGCGGCGGTATTCCACCGGGAAGTACAGTGAGTATGTCCGGGAACACTCGCTGGTGGGGTGTCACGCAGGAAGCCTCCGGAACGATGCGGAACTTCACTTCCGGAGTGTACTTGCGG
>DAOUVG010000157.1 GCA_030667735.1 Dehalococcoidales bacterium | reverse complement strand
ATTGACGTTGACCTCGGTGCCGTAGGTTTTAGTTTTACCGGCATAGGTGCAGTTGCCGAAAGCGTTGTGATTGTACACCGGGAACCGGGCCATAACTTCCTCGCCCAGCTTCTTAGCGAAGTGCTCCCGTGTGTAGGCTGCGTGACAGCCGAGGGCACAGATGAAGCGGATACCGGAATCAGGGATACCCGCAGCGGCCAGTTCTGCCAGGACGTGCGGTACCATGTCATAGGTCCTGGTCCCGCGCGTCATATCGTCGAATATAATGACGACCTCTTTCTTATCCCTGGCAAGTTCCTTAAGTGGCGACGTACCAATGGCATTGCCAATGGCTGCCTTGACCTGGTCCGGTGTCAGGGCAGGTCGGTCGTAGCCAGCCATATTGAGTGTCTCCACCTGCCAGCCGTCCGGCACGGTGAGTTCCATCTCCTTCATCTTGTACCATGCCAGCGCAGGCAACTTGATAGTGCTCATATCCTTCTCACCTCTTATGCTGTGGGTAGACCCAGTCCCCGTGTGGCCACGATGTTCTTCAGTACTTCGGTGGTGCCTGCCTGCAGGCTATAGCCCTTGGAGCCGAGATACGAATGCGGTGCCATGCCCAGGATGGGCGCCCACTTCGATTCGGCCACCAACTGCCCGTACAGTCCGAGCATTTCCGTAGCTACACTGGCCAGGCGTTGCTCAAAGGTGGTGCAGTAGGCCTTGGCCATGGCGGCTTCGACATTGGGGGCACGTCCCTGCTCCATCACCAGTACCACCCGGTAGGTGAGCAGACGTCCCATCTCGAACTCAACCTGAAGTCGGGCCAGCTTATCCCGGATAAGCGGGTCTTTGCAGAGGGGAACACCTTTGCGCTCGGTCTCCCTGGTGAATCCAATGATGGCCTCAAAGAGCGGATAGTTGCCCATGAGACGCTCCAGCCCGGCACGCTCGTAGTCAAGCTGGTTGAGTATCTGATAGAAGCCGCGGTTCTTCTCCCCGATGAGGTGCCGCTTGGGGACACGAACCCCGTCATAGAAGACCTCGCCCCAGGCCTCGCTGCCGGTGATGTCAATCGTCGGCCGGACGGATATTCCCGGCAGGCTGGCGTCAATGACAAACTCGCTGATGCCACGGTGTTTGGGTGCATCCGGGTCTGTCCTGGCCACAAGGTAAACATGAGTCATGAATCGGGCACAACTGGTCCACATCTTCTGCCCGTCGATGATGTAGTCGTCCCCGTCTTCAACAGCCCTGGTCTGGAGTGATGCCAGGTCCGAGCCCGCTTCCGGTTCGCTCATACCCAGGCCGATGTAGGCTTCTCCTTTCAAAATCAGGGGGAGAAGCTCCTGCTTCTGTTCTTCGGTACCGTGAGCGATAATTGAACGGCCTATCTGCCGGTCAGCAAACCAGTGGCAGGCAGCGGGAGCCCCGCAGCGCAACAACTCTTCCGTCAGGATGAGCCGGTCGGTCTCACTGCGTCCCTGGCCGCCATATTCCCGTGGCCAACTCAGACCAATCCAGCCCCTGGCGGCCATCTTCCCGGTGAACTCCGGGGAATAGCCCTGTATCCAGCCATCGCACATCGGCTGGAAGGCCCCGTCCCTTATCTCCTCTTTGAGGAAATCGCTTACTTCTTTTCGAAACGCTTCCTGTTCCGGGCTGAACTTAAAATCCATACTTGCTGACTCCTCCGATATATCTTACGAAGCACGAAGTAAAGTGCCCGGATGGCACACGGTTAGACCGCCAGGCAGGTTACCGTGCGGGAGATACCGGGAATAGGATGAATTACCTGCGTAACGATGTCGCCGATTTCGTTGAGGGTTTCCGCCTCGATGATGGCGATAACGTCGTAGGGTCCGGTGACCGCGTTGACCGATGTCAT
The DNA here is from genome assembly GCA_030667735.1 of Dehalococcoidales bacterium. Taxonomy (GTDB): domain Bacteria; phylum Chloroflexota; class Dehalococcoidia; order Dehalococcoidales; family Fen-1064; genus DUES01. The sequence continues at coordinate 2,792 of DAOUVG010000157.1, read as the reverse complement.
GCCCTTCAGGTTCTCGAGGGCTGTGGCAACTTCTTTGGTCCTGCCTACCGTTGTTTCAATCAGTACAAAGGCTTTGGCCATGACAGACTCACCTCCGGTATTTCGGGTAATCCACCGGTTAACCGCCTGGGAATTACCGGCAGACTTCGCCATTATTATACTCCAAAGTGCAGCCTCATTCCACCCTCTACCCTGATTTACAGGACTGGTCCCTGCGGTTCTGTTTCCACCTGTAACTGCGAGCCGAGGTTCTAAGTGTAAGCGAAGGGGAAGTGAAGAGGCAGCGAAGCATCCCGGTGCCTCCTCTGTGTGCTATCTCCGAGATTCTTCGTCGCCAGGGCGGACGGAGTCGGGGTGCTCCTCGCAATGACCGCCGTGGTCTCCAGCTTGACAGCAGGCATGTGACTCGGCCTATAATATGCAATCTGCCATCGGGGTGTAACGGTTCCCGCAGTGTTCGACGGGTGGTTACCAGCCAAACGGGTCACCTGACAGCCAGAAATGGTATCGTGGTCGGGTGTCTATTCCCCTTGGTCAGTTATTGACGGAATACAGGCTTCTGGAGGAGCGTCTTGGACTATGGCCTGAGTGAAGAACAGAAGACATTAAAAAGCCTGGCAAGGCGTATTGCCGAGGAAAGGATTCTACCGGTCCGGGTAGAGCTTGATGAGACCGAGGAGTTCCCACGGTCAATCATGAAGGACCTTGCCGATAGCGACATGTTCCGTATCTTTATCCCCGAGGAATATGACGGTCTCGGTGGGGGCTGCCTCGACCTGTGCCTGGTGATTGAGGAACTGAGCCGGGTGTGCAGCGGTGTCACCGTCTGCTACGCCGCGACCGCTCTGGGGGCTTCCGCGCTACTCGAATTCGGCAGTGAGGAACAGAGGCAGAAATACCTGCCGGATATTGCTGCCGGTAAAAAGCTGACTGCTTTTGGTCTGACCGAGTCCACCGCCGGCAGTGACGTCGCTGGAATAAAGACTACCGCCGAGAAGGTGCCCGAGGGTTACGTACTAAACGGCACCAAGCAATTCATCACCAACGGTGGCGAAGCCGAGTTATACACCATTATTGCCCTGACGAACAAATCAAAAGGGCCTCGTGGCGCCAGCGCCTTCGTGGTGGAGAAAGACACGCCGGGCTTCACCTTCGGCAAGAAAGAGAAGAAGATGGGCATCCGCACCTCCCCCACCAGGGAGCTGGTCTTCCGCAACTGCCTGGTCCCGGAAGAGAACCTGATTGGCAGGGAGGGCATGGGATTCATCATGACGATGAGGATACTGGACCGGTCGCGTCCCGGTATTGGTGCCCAGGCTGTGGGTATTGCCCAGGGAGCCCTGGAAGCGGCGGTAGACTACACCGCACAGCGTATCCAGTTCGGGAAACCCATCATCTCGCTGCCCGTTGTCCAGCAGAAAATAGCGGAAATGGCCACCCAGGTGGAAGCAGCCCGGCTGCTGGTGTATGCCACCGCCCGGACGATTGACGGCGGTGCCCGGAGCTACACCGAGGAGACGTCCATGGCCAAAGTCTTTGCCTCCGATGTGGCCATGAAGGTCACCACCGAGGCAGTGCAGGTCTGCGGCGGGGCCGGCTATATGCGTGACTACCCGCTGGAAAAGATGATGCGGGATGCCAAGATTACCCAGATATATGAAGGCTCCAACGAGATACTCCGGGGCAACATCGCCGTTGCAGTGAGGAAGAGGAAGGCGCGCCGCGAGTAAGGACTCTTCCGCGGGGTCTGAGGGCACCCTTCTGTCATAGCACGGGGCATAGCACGAGGAAATGGGGAGCGGCGAGCAGGAATGAACATAGTTGTCTGTCTCAAACAGGTCCCGGGTACCACCGATGTCAGGATTGACCCGGAGACGAACACCCTCCGGAGACAGGGCATTAAGAATATCATCAATCCGTTCGATGCCTACGCCCTTGAAGAGGGAGTCCGCCTTAAGGAGCGCTATGGCGGCAAGGTCACCGCCATCAGTATGGGGCCTCCCCAGGCTGAGGAGATGCTCCGCGAGGCCATCAGTTGCGGTGCTGATGAAGCCATCCTCCTCAGTGACGCTGCTTTTGCCGGTGCCGATACCCTGGCTACTTCCTATACGCTTTCGCAGGCAATGCGGAAGCTTGGAGAGTACGACCTGGTAATCTGCGGTCGGCAGACCATAGACGGCGATACCGGCCAGGTCGGTCCGGAGCTTGCCGAGTGGCTGGACGTCCCGTTTATCGCCTACGTCAGCAAGGTCGAGGAGATAAACGGCGACCTGATGAGGGTCGAGCGGATGGTTGAGGACGGGCACGAGATTGTTGAGATGTCCCTGCCGGGAATAATCACCGTGGTCAAGGAGATAAACGTGCCCCGCCTACCTTCTTTGCGCGGGATGGCCCGGTCCAGGAAGGCTGAGATACCGGTGTGGACAGCGGGAGACCTGGGGGTGGATGAAGGCATGGTGGGGCTGTCCGGCTCGGCGACAACGGTTGTCAGGATATTCTTCCCCGAGCGTATCCACGATGGCGAGATGCTTGAGGGTGACCCGGAGAGTCAGGTGGACGCCCTGCTCGAGAAGCTCAGGGAAGCCAGAATAGCGTAGGGTTGGCGGTGATATGGGGATTCGGGTTGATATTGACGAATGTACCGGCTGCGGCAACTGCATTGATGCCTGTCCCTTCGGTCTGATTGAGATAGTCAACGACGTAGCCCTGATAGGGGAGGGCTGCAACCTCTGCGGTGCCTGCCGGGATGTCTGTCCCGTTGATGCAATTATTATCGATGTGCCGACTTCAGT
>DAOUVG010000204.1 GCA_030667735.1 Dehalococcoidales bacterium | reverse complement strand
GTGATAGCAGTATACTACCACAGCAGGTGAGATAAAAATAAGAAAGGCCTCCAAAAGGAGACCTATGCCATCACAACTAAATAATATTATACTACAACCGCAGGCCGGTTGTCAAATTTCCGAACGTGTTTCATGTAAATGGCTGCGTTCAGGGGGCTTCCGGAGATAGCAATGTACCGCATAGTCCAACGTATAGCTTCAGAGATTTGCAGACTAAGTATTCTACACTATTCAAACTCGTCTTTAGATAGAGCTACAAGTATGATGGCCGGTATTCCTAATGGAAGCACCGACAACGTACCTGCAATTGAACCGGCAAGTGACCATTTCCACTTCTTTCTTTGCATGGCAAGAACCCCACCTGCCAGAGCAAGTACCCCGATAACAATTGACAGAACAGGTACTCCAAAGATAATGCTCGGTACAAACGGGGGTATATCTCCCTTACCAAGTCCGCTTACATTGCCAAGACCAACAGCATAGTTAACAGCCCCTAATGAAGCAAGAGCTCCGGAGACCATTGTCAGGATTCCGCCAATCACAGGTCTACGTGTTTTTTTCACACTTCTTCCTTCAGTAAAAATAATGCAGAGCATACCGTAAAGCACTCTGTAAATATCGTGCCATCACTGGCAATTCCGTCTTTTTGCAGCACCCGAACAGGGGGCTATTCAGCGTTTTGCCCTGCATCTCGTCCGATATCCGAATTATGATGTGGGATGGTCAGCCTTACTGCCATCACCTCGTTTACTGACCTGGAGAAATGGTACTACCGACCGTGGCAGTTCTTGAATTTAAGTCCGCTGCCGCAGGGGCAGGGGTCGTTGCGTTTCGCTGTGGCGAACCTCATATGGAGCAGAGCGTCCTGCTGTGCTATTACGTACATTATGTTCGCCGGGGAACGGCCTTCCCGTAACTCTTCAACCATGTACTGCATAGTCGGACCAACATGGGCAAACAGGTCCCGGTATCCTTCGCACAGGTAGTTCAGCCCCGGTTCGCCGTCCGGGGTGGAAAGAATGCGGTTCTTGGGGCAACCGCCGTTGCAAATGAACTTTACACTGCATTCACGACAGTACCCGGGCAGAGAATCACGCTTGGCATGACCGAAACGGACCTGTTGCTCCGACGTTACCAGTTCAGTAAGGTCTCGCGAGATAATGTCGCCCAGGTAATGTCGCGGCTCCACGAAATGGTCGCACGAATAGAGGTCACCGTTGTGCTCCAGTACCATGGCGGTGCCGCAGGTCTCGTCGAAGATACACAGACCGGGGCTCTCGCCCGCCCAGGCAGCAAGGGCAATATCGAATATCTGCACGAAGACCGTCCCGACATCACGCCGGACCCACTCATCAAAGATTGTCTTCAGGAAAGAGCCGTACTGCTTTCCCGTAACCGAGTGCGGTGTCAGGTCATTACCTTCCTGGAAGCCGGTTTCGTTGTCCCTCAGGACGATAGGAATAAACTGCATAAAGTGCGCCTCCACCTTGCCACGCAGGAACCGGTACACCTCAAGCGGGTAATCAGCATTAGCGGCATGAACACAGGTTAATGTGTTGAAATCAACGTTGTGCTTGTTCAGAAACTCCACACCGGCCATTACCCGATCAAGGGTCGGCTGGCCCCCTTTATCAACCCGATAGGCATCATGCATTTCATGAGGCCCGTCAATACTGACACCGACAAGGAAGTCATACCTCTTGAAGAACCGGCACCACTCGTCGTCGAGGAGGACCCCGTTGGTCTGCACGACATTCTTGATTATCATGCCCGGCCGACTGTACTTCTGCTGGAACTGTATCGCTCGCTCAAAGAAATCCAGCCCTGCCAGCAGCGGCTCACCACCCTGCCAGGCAAAGGTCACCTCCGGTACCTGCTGCGCCCTGATATACTGGCGAGTAAACGCCTCAAGCACGTCATCATCCATACGGAAGTCGCCATCGGAGTAGAGCTGCTCCTTACACAGGTAGTAGCAGTACTGGCAGTCAAGGTTGCATATCGCACCACGCGGCTTGGCCATCACGTTGAAAGCCAATGGTGACCGAGGGTCTTTACCTTGCCTTGCATTCACTTGTCCAACCTCCCAACAGACTTGACAGTTTTTGGACCAGTTCTGTATCACGCCTTATCGACAGAACACTGGGTTCCTGTCAAGAGTCAATTTTAGCTGTATACTCAGAATCTTAAATTTCTACCGACCTACCGGACACACCAGAACTGTCACCGAATGCGGCTCGAAGGTGTAGGTCATGGAAGGGCCTTCAGCACCGAGGGGGCTTTCCCGCGTCACTACCCGGTCCGGTGCATCAAGACTAATGCCAGCATATAACGCCGGAAAAGCCCAGTCAAGAGAACTAGCTCCGGTCTGTCTCTTTTTTCTTCCTGCTACGAGATGTCACCAAACCGGGAAGACCTGATAGACTGATAGGCACCAACTGTAACCAAAGCGAAGAGGAGCCAGACCACACACGACAGGATGGTCAATACACCGGTTAGAGTGAGTCCGCCCATCACCAGACACCCCACTACTACGATGGCCATCAACAACCGCAACAGAGCAAGCATAGCCACCGCTTGAATATGCCGTTTCACCTTCTTGTCGGTAATGCCCGCTTCCGGCCAGGGGTACTCGGCACCGCCGTTTATTGCCCTGGCAATGCGTGGCATCACCAGATCACGGTTCTTCCAGTAGTAGCTGTGGTCTAGCACCGGATTATCCAGGTTGATAACCCTGCGCCGTTTTACCTGGTCTTTATGGACCTGTGCCTGCTTGATGATTTCATCATCAAGGTCGCCCGCCGGTACCGGGTCGAAGCGGGCATAGATGTCCAACCAGAAGAACCGTTCCTGCAAGGACGCGGACTTCCGACCGGTACCGGGCTCGAATCCGGTTATCTGCCTAGCCAGTGGTCGGCTGAACTGCATCTGTGCATAAAGGTTTGATTTCCGTACCATACGAAAGACCTGGTTGATTCCACTACCAATACTCACAAAGGTGAGCTTTTTCCTCTTCCCGCCAGCTCCCAACTGCTCCACCACCTGCGCAATCCTGCCACCTTCCCCGAGGGCATCGTAGGCCACCACTGCTCCCATGGAGTGAGCTATGATAGTGATATCCTCCACCTTCCCGAACCTATCATTCAGCATGTCGATAACGATACTCTCCAGCCTTCCTCTGGCACTCGCCGACCACATACCATGTTCGATGTAGCGCCTCACATCTCCGAGATTGCGGCTCAGGAACGGGTCCATCTTGTGGAGCCAGTCCAGAAAGCGTGCCAGGAATTGCAACCTGGGTATCCAGTAGAGAGGCCATATGAAGAAGAGTGCCACCGGCACCACAACCGAGAGTGGCAGGAGCAAGAGGCCCATCGCGAGCAGTTCCACTCTATAGGCACAGTTTATGAAAGCGTAAGCTCTCCAGGGGGATTTCTCGGGTGCCTGATGCCCATCCGGACGGTACTCATCGTTATTAGCAGGGTCCCGCCAGAAACCTCCCCAGGCATACCTCAACTGGCTACCAATCTGCGGCCATAGCCAGCGTAGCACCGAAGACGCCAACGGTGCCGGGAAAGCATCTGCCCAGAACGCCTCCTTGCAGACCCAGCTAGCTTCAGCCCCATCCGGTGCCCTGATATACAGGGTGGCCGAAGGCGGGTCCGATGTTATGTCCAACTCCCGCTTAATCACCGGATATGCCTTCGTATCTGTCCCCTGCCCTGCCGGTGACTCCAGCAGGGAATCCGCCAGGGAGTTGGTTACACTCGCCAGAAACTCTCCCCGTTGTTCGTTATCGCTGATACCGTGAATGACAATGACGCCGTGTTTTCCCGGAGAAAG
>DAOUVG010000257.1 GCA_030667735.1 Dehalococcoidales bacterium | reverse complement strand
GCCCCCAGGGCAGCAACGATAGCCGCATGTGTGAGCATCTCGACGAAATACAGGATTACGGCAACGACGACAGTGGCAACAAGGCTCTGAAGTATGAAGCTCCTGGGATTCCGGAGGAACTCCCGGTCGATTACACCAAGCAACTCTTTGTTTTTATCCACGGCTAGCGTGCTTCCTCCAGGTAACTCTGCAGAATTATGGCGGCCGCGACGGCATCGTAGCGCACCCTCTTGTGGCCCTTCCTGCTGCCACTCTTCATCATACGTTTTGCCGATACAGTCGTCAGGCGCTCGTCCCGAAACTCCACCGGAACATCGATGTATCGGCACAACTCCTGCACGAAGTCCTGTACCTTATGTACCTGACCGCCAATAGTGCCATCCATAGAACGGGGTAAGCCAACGATTACCTGCGCTACGTCCTGCTGCTTCACAATATCAGCAATAGCCTCAAACTCCTGCCGGAGCTCGCTTCGCTCGATGATTGTAAACGGACTGGCCAGTATCCCGCCGGGGTCACTGAGGGCAACCCCTATCCTCCTATCGCCGATATCAAGCCCCATACTGCGCATTTATACCCTCTAGTTACTGGTTGCCTTCCGGACACCAACCTCTCCCCTTCTTCATAATTGTGGCTCTGATGCCCTTCGTTATCCGGTTAATTCAGATACGCGTTATCCGGTTAATTCAGACACGGGCACGGACATCTACGTACCGGAAGGTATCGAGTGACTGCTTGCCAGTGTTCGTCGTCAGCGTTATAGGCACACCCTGTAATGAACACTCTATCCGATTAAGTGTCCGGAATCAAGCTTCCGTACTCGTCCGGGATATTAGTGATACTCCAGTACGGCCAATGCCGGTTGCCACCGGAGAGTACGCATGCGGTTAGCTGCGGTACCAGCCGTCTCCTCATATGGCAATGCCTGCTTCCCACACAAGAAAAGCCTTCCCTTCCCTGCAGGTAGTAATAGCACTACAACTATCGGTTGCCGTCGCAGCTTGCAACATCATGACCAATTCGGCATAATTTAGTGTGATACTTCCATGGTTGCATCGTATCAGTAAGTGCGGGGCAACCCTGGGATGCTTCATAGTTGGAGATGGACCAGGGTGAGTACTATTAACGAAGCCAGGAGCGCCCGGGAGACCTTTACCGAGCTCTATGAGGAGTTCCTCCCCAAGGTATTCCGGTACATAAGATACAGGGTGAATAGTGTGCAGGTAGCAGAAGACCTGACGTCGGGAACATTTGAGAAGGCCTTGACCAACTTCACCAGGTTCTCCAGCAACAAGGCCTCGTTTTCGACATGGATATTTACCATTGCCCGAAATACGGTTATCGACTACTACCGGGTACACGGCAGAAGGCCGATGGTGTCACTGGAAAAAGCCGAGATTGACGTATCATCACCGGAGTTGCCACCGGATGAAGCAGTGGAGAAGCAGGAAGAGCGGGAAAAGTTGCAGGAGTGTCTCTCCGGGCTTTCCAGAGAAGAGCAGGAGCTCGTTTCCATGAAGTTTGGCTCAGGACTGAATAACCGACAGATTGCCGGGGTGACGGGCCTGTCAGAATCGAATGTAGGTACCAAGCTCTACCGGGCAGTGCGGAAGCTGAGAGACAGCTTCCCGGAGGCGAAGAATGCCCAGGCATAAGAGGGAAGAGCAGGACTTCCTGGAGAACATCGAACGGCTGATTGCCGGCGAAGAGGCCAGCATTGGTGAGGACGCCGATGAAGACCTACGTACGGCCATAGAATTCAGTCGCAGGTTGTCTGACCTCCATACCGGTCCCTCGGTGGAGTTCAAGGACAAGTTGAAGTCGCGGTTGCTCATGAAGCTGACCGAGCAGGAAAATGCTGCCCGGCAGAGAGTCGAGAAGAACTGGTTCCGAGACATTCTGGACAGGCTGGTGCCAGAGAGCCCGGTATGGCGTACTGCGGCCGTCACCCTGGTCATGATTTTTGCCGTGGTCACGGTGATGTGGCGGACAGGGATGTTCACCGGAGTGTCTTCTCCGGTAGCCGATGTGGTTGAGAGCGCTCAGCGTGGTGTCGAAAAGGGAGTATTCACCGCGGAAGCGGTCGTAGAGGAAGCGGAAGCCACAGATGCAGCTCCCCTGGTCGGGCTTTCCGAGGAAATACCGGCACCGGCATCGACACTGGAAGCGGCCATAGTGTCTCTGTTCGATATGCAGGTAACACCCTCGGAATCGACTATCGCGGAATACAGGCACGAAGTGAGCTATCAACTGACCTTCAGTAACACCAGCGACGAGACCATCGTAGTTACTCCGTTCCCACCGAGGTTCACTATAGCGTGTGAAGGTACGCTGAGACCGGTCCGCATACTGACCGAAAGTGACCAGAGTAGAGAAGTGGGAGCTTTAGCCAGTATCGTGTATGTTTTCACATGGGACCAGCGTGACGATGACGATACCCAGGTTCCCGCCGACTGGTACACCGTCTATCCGGGCACGGTAACTGTGACCGGTAGTGGGGAGTCGTGGATGGTTGATTTCCCGCCTCTGCCCCGTATACTTGTACAGTCTCCCTAGCAGGGAGTCCCACATCTCTCCCCGGTACTGATTCCTCCGTCGTACCTCGTCCGCATTCGTAAACCAGCCTTTCCGTATGAGCTTTTGTCTCCTTTTCACTGTTATGCCTGCCAGGTGTAGCTGTGACCGTCCCTTCGTCATTCGCCGTGAAATATACGTTTTATTCCCGATAGTGTGTGATACTTCGGCCCTTACTGCGTATAACAGGTTAGAAGATACACAAACAGGAAAATACCAGGGAGGTACAGGATGGTCAGGGAAAAGATAAACGTAACAATCACAATGGAAGAGGACATCGATTCTCTGCTCGCGGAATGGGATATGGTCCCTGCCTGGATAAAGGTGCACGTGTCTGCCAAGCGACCTGCCCACCGTTACGAAGGCCAGTTCGTAATGACTGATGAGGGTCTGTTCTTCATGGGGCGTGATATGAAAGATGGGAAGGCCTTTGAGATGGAGATACCGATGGAGTCCATCACCAGTGTCGACCTGTGGTTCAGCGAAAGAATGCAGGAAAACATAGACCCGGTGTTCGGCGCCGGCGGACCGGTACCGATTGCCG
>DAOUVG010000100.1 GCA_030667735.1 Dehalococcoidales bacterium | reverse complement strand
TTATCTAAATAGTGGCTACAATTGTGACTTTAGATAGTGGGTTTAACACAACTGCCCCACTCTACCCACTTCACATAACCATGTCAAGCCACGTTAGCGGGACGTTCGTGGGGGTAACGTTGTGCCTGGTTCTTGGGATTTGTTATTTAGAATTTGGAGTTTTCTGTGCCCCCCTACCCCCTCCCGAACAGCCTCTTCCACCAGGGGCGTCTTTCCTGCAGGCCCTCAATCACGAAGGAGTGCTCGCAGCGGCCACAGCGCCAGGTTCCGTACTGCTTGTTGTAGTACGTCTTGGCGCTGCCGCAGCGCGGACATGTCGTCCGCATCTTTGCGGCGGTCTTCTCGTCCAGGTTCTGCCAGTATTCCTCGGACCAGCCGGGCCGTATCGGCATTACGCCTCCTGTCCACCCTTCCTGTCGCCCAGCAGGTCGGATTCCAAGGCGGGCACGTGCTCGGCCAGCGCCGGTATCCCGTCGTGGTGGGTGACTTCCATGCGGAGCGGCATGATTGATATCATGTCAGAGGTGATTGCCCGGATGTCGGTACCCTCGGGGTATTCCACCTCGGCTCGGGCACCGGAGATATATCGAACGCCGTCTTTCGTGGCCACAGGGGCAAGGCGCACCCATCCTCCGGACGCCGTCTGCGTGCTAACAATGCCCTTAATCTGCTCCCGGGGGATGTTCGGCACGTTCGTGTTCAGGATGGCGTCGGTCGGCAATGTACCTTCCTGAATCCGCCGCGCCAGGTGCTCGGCTACCGTGGCCGCAAAACCAAAGTCCGGCTCCCTATCCCTGTCCATTATCGCCAGCGACATGGCAATCGAAGGTATCTTGCGGAAGTAACCCTGCAGGGTGGCCATGACCGTGCCTGAAAACAGGATATCACGGCCGATATTCGCCCCGTGGTTGATGCCGGAGACCAGCAGCCCGATGCGCCTCTCGCCGGATAAAGTGCGTATCCCCAGCATGGCGCAGTCGCTCGGCGTCCCCCCGACGGCGTAGGCCTGCACGCCGGGAATAGACGAAGGCACTTCCTCGATGCTGGTATCGCTGTGTAGTGAGAAGCTGCTACCCATCCCGCTCTGCTGTGAGCTGGGGGCGACCACCAGCACCTCGCCCACCCGGCTCATTGCCTCGGCCAGTGCCCAGAGGCCGGCAGAATCTATGCCGTCATCGTTGGTGACCAGGATATACATCTATCATACCCTTTCTAAATACGCGCCTTTTCCTAAAGGCGCACCTTTTTCTTAAATGCCTGCCTTGCTATATCCGAGGGACATCCCAGGACACACTTATTGAGTGCCCTGTCAGATGCCGCACCAGGTGGTGTTGTTCTCCAGGGACTCGCGCCCGCTATTGATATTGTTAGCCGGAAAATCATTATCCGGGTAACCGATAGTAATACAGATGCTCATTGCCTTGGACTCGGGTATGCCAGTGATTTCCCTGACCACCTTCGGGAACATGATGCCCTGCCCCATGATGCAGGTGCCCAGCCCGTAGCTCAAGGCTGCCAGGGATATTGTCTGGGTCACCGCGCCGAGGTCGAACTGGGCGCCTTCACCCAGGGACTCATCGGAAGAGATGATGATGGCCGCAGGGGCGTCAAAGAGCCGGAAGCCCTTCATCGTCCATTCCATCCGCTTCTCCTTGTCCTCACGGGCGATGTCCATAAGCTGGAATAGTTGTATGCCCAGGGCTACCTGCCTTTCACGGTACACCCCCTGGTAACCGCCCCGCTGGACATCCATGCCGGGCGTTTCGCCGGCACTGAGCTTTTCGATGTTGGCCTTGCGGAGCTTGTCCAGCGCCTCTCCGGCAATTACAGTGAACTCCCACGGCTGGATATTCATACTCGAAGGCGCACGGCTGGCAATCTCCAGGATTTCTTCGATGATGTTCCTCGGCACCGGGTCCGACTTGTAACCCCGGATGCTCTTCCTGCTCTTAATAGCTTCGATAATGTCCAATTTATCCTCCTTCAACTGTGGTTATGCTAACCCACGGCCAGTCGGGTGTCAAACCGACGGCCCTTACATGTGCAGCTCGATAACATCCCCGTCCTGGAGAACGTGGCCTCTCTTTGCCATGACACCGTCATGCTTTCCCGAACCCCAGATACGGGCGTATTTCATTCTGGTGCGGAAGTCTTTGTGGACATCCTCCGCGGCATCTTCCAGCGTGCTCCCCCGCGCCAGGACTATCGGGTCTTTGAAGTCCGGCTTCTCCCGCGGTGTCTTGGTGTAGACCCGGATAACATCCAGTACCTGGTAGACCTTCAACCTCATTTCTTCAAGACCGCTACCATTTGTCGCCGAGGTACTGATTACGGGCACCTGCCCGCCGTACTCGTCACGCAATGCTTCTTCAGAGGTCTGCTGTTCTTCTTTCCCAACCAGGTCCACCTTGTTAGCAACGATAAGGGCTTTTTGCTGGCTCCAGCGCGTGTCTTCTTCGGCCTCTTCCTTCCCCGGGATAATGCTTATTCTCATGCTCTCAAGTTGCAGGACAACCTCCACCATCTGGTCCAGGGGGTTGTCACTCAGGTCAACCAGTATTAATAGGGCATCCGCCCCCCTCAGCATTTGCGGCAGCCAGAAGGGAACCGAGCCGGACACCAAAGGGGGGGTATCGACAAGCTGTATCTGGATGTTCTCAAACTCCATTATGCCAGGAGTGACGGCCTGCGTTGTGAACGCGTATTCGGCCACGTTTGGGGAGGCGTTGGTTACGATGGACACGAGCTGCGACTTTCCGGCATTGGGCATACCGACGACCATCACCTGGGCCGCACCCTGCTTTTCCAATACCATGGACGCCCGCTGGGTGGCGGATTTTTTATCCATAGTCTGGGTCAGCTTGGCTATCCGCCGTCTTAGCTCCCCCTTGAGGTGGTCGGTGCCCTTGTGCTTGGGCATAACCGCCAGCATTTCCTCAAGGGCGGCAATTTTCTCTTGAGCGCTCTTGGCCGCACGGAACCTTTTCTCGGCCTCGAAGTACATCGGGTTTAGATTAGCAGGCATCGCTTATTATAGAAGCTCCCTCACCTTTTTCGCCAGTGCCGGAGACATGCCTTTGGCGGTGGCCAGCTCCTCAACCGTAGCCTCACGGATAGCCCGCACTGAGCCAAACTGCTTGAGCAGGGCGCGCCTGCGACCGGGGCCGATACCGGGGACGGCATCGAGCGAGGAGCCAAGTGTTTGTTTGCGGCGCACCTTCAAGTGGTAGCCAAGGGCGAAGCGATGGGCTTCGTCCCGCAGGCGCTGTAATAGTTGCAGTCCCGGTGAGTTGCCGGGAAGAACGATGGCGTCCTTCCGACCCGGAATGAAGACCTCCTCGTTTTCCTTGGCCAGGCTGGCAACCGGTACGGGCCGGGCACCTATTTCCTTCATCACTGAGAGGGCGGCGTTGAGCTGCCCCTTACCACCATCAATAAGAACGAGGTCGGGCAGGACTGCCCAGGCATTCGGGGTGGCAGTATCGGCCTCTTCTACGGTAATCCGCTTGAACCTGCGCCGGAGGACCTCCTGAAGCATGGCATAGTCGTTGGCCCCGCTGACAGTCTTTATCCTGAAGCGACGGTATAGAGACGGTTTCGGCCTGCCGCCCTCGAAGACCACCATGCTGCCCACGGCCCCCGTCCCCTGGATGTTGGAGATATCATAACCCTCAAGGCGTGATGGCGTATGCGACAGGCGGAGTTCTCTCTCTATTTCCTCCAGGGCGGCTGTGAGTGTTGCCGGAGCGGCCAGGTGTTTGATTTTAAGCTGCTGCAAACCCTGCTCAGCGTTTTCGGCGACTATATTGACCAGGTGTCTCCCGTTACCACGGGTCGGTACCTTGATTCGGACGCGACTACCCCGCTTACTGTGGAGCCATTCCTGAATTGCCGTCATGTCCTCCACCGGATACTGGAGAAGCAGCAGGGGCGGGATGTAGGGTGCCGCGCCGTAGAACTGCTTGATGAAGCTGGACATTATCTGCTCCGGTTCTTCAGAGCTGGTACCTTCAAGGATGAAGCTGTCCCGGCCGACCAGCTTGTTACTGCGGACGAAGAAGACCTGCACATACGCCTGGTCCCGGTCGTTGGCGAAGGCAATGACGTCCTGCTCACCGCTGGTTGTCGCAGCGATTCTCTGCCCCTCGATAACCCTGTCAATAGCCTGTAGCTGGTCGCGGAACATGGCAGCCTTCTCAAAGTCCAGGGCATCGGCTGCCCCTTTCATCTTCCTGTCCAACTCCCGGACCATCCGGTCCTGTTTACCCTCCAGGAAAAGGAGCACCTGCTTTATCATCCCATCGTAATCTTCCCTGGAAACCGCACCGATACATGGCCCGAGGCAGCGGCGGATGTGGTACTGAAGGCAGGGACGCGGGGCCGTGCCGGTGATTGTCTTGGTGCAGGCCCGGAACGGGAAGATGGACCTGATGACCTTCAGGGTCTGTCGTACTGACTTGGCGCTGGCGAATGGCCCGAAGTAGTGAGCGCCGTCCTCTTCGAGGAGGCGGGTAAAGCGCACCCTGGGCCACTCTTCATGGAGGTCTATCTTGATATAAGGAAAGGTCTTGTCATCCTTGAGGCGGACATTGTAGTGCGGGCGGTATCGCTTGATGAGGTTGCACTCAAGGATGAGGGCTTCCTGCTCCAGGTTGGTCACGTAGAAATCGATGTCATGCACCTGCTCAACCAGGCGCTGGAGCTTGGGTGGCAGCTTCTGCACGGGGCTGAAGTAGGACTTGACACGCTGGTTGAGGTCAGCCGCTTTGCCAACGTAGAGAATGTCGCCTGCGGCGTTCCTCAGCAGATACACGCCAGGGCTGGCCGGTAGCTGCTTCAGTTGCTCGCCTATAAGGTTGCTGGTCAAGGTCTTCTCACCCGGGGTCTGCTGGCCAGCCATGCTCACCTTCCTACCGACCAGACTCGTATTCCGGGGAACGGAAATCATCGGCAGACCGGTCACGGCGACCGTCGCGTTCTTGAGCGACGGCTACCCGGCGTCCCTGCTCAGACCGGCCAGGAACTCGGCGTTGGTCTTGGTCTTGCGCAGGCGTTCGAGGACACGCTCGGTGGCGTCTACGAAGTGGGTAGAGTCAGAAGAGATCAGGCCCACCATACGTCGGAGCAGCCAGACCTGTTTCAGGGTGTCTTCGTCAAGAAGCAGTTCCTCGCGACGGGTACCGCTAAGCTCGATATCAATTGACGGGTATATCCTGCGCTGGGCCAGGCGACGGTCGAGGTGGACTTCCATGTTGCCCGTACCCTTGAACTCTTCGTAGATGAGGTCATCCATGCGGCTGCCGGTATCCACCAGGCAGGTAGCGATAATTGTCAGGCTGCCACCCTCCTCAGTGTTACGCGCCGCGCCAAAGAAGTGCTTGCCCGGATACAGGGCTCCGGGGTCGATTCCACCGGAAAGGGTACGGCCGCTGGAGGGCATTGCCAGGTTATAGGACCGGGTAAGGCGGGTGATACCATCAAGGAGGATCATAACGTCACGACCGCTCTCCACGAGCCGCTTGGCTCTCTCCTGGGCCAGCTCGGCGACACGGGTGTGGTTCTCCACCTGCTCATCGAACGTGGCGGCGATGACTTCCCCCCTGACGGAACGCTTCATATCGGTCACTTCCTCCGGACGCTCGCCGATGAGACACACCATCAGGTGGATATCATTGTAGTTTGTCGTGACAGCGGTGGCTATCGCTTTGAGCAGCAGCGTTTTACCAGCCTTGGGTGGTGACACTATCAGTCCACGCTGACCCCGGCCGATGGGGGCTATCAGGTTGAGTAGTCGGGTTGACAGGCTGTCGTTCGGTAATTCGAGATCAACGAGCCTGTCAGGAAACGTGGGTGTCAGCGAGCCGAAATGCGGCCGGTTCTTGGCGAGTTCCGGGTTGATTTCATTGACCGCCTCAATTCGGAGCAGGCTGATGTACTTCTCGCCAGCCCGGGCCGGTCTGCCCTGTCCGGCGACCATGTCTCCGATACGCAGGCCGAATCGACGAATTTGTGACTGGGACACGTAGATATCGGAGGAGCTGGGCAGGAGAGAGGCTTGCCGCAGGAAACCGTAGCCCTCACTCATGATTTCCAGTACACCGCTGCAGAAGACGTTACCCTGCTGTTCGGCATCCGCCTGGAGCAAGCGCATGGTGAGGTCTTGCTTGCTGAGTTTGGAGAGGTTGGGGATTTCCAGCTCCTTGGCCATCTCCATTAGTTCGTCTTTGCTCTTGTGTTCCAGTTGACTGATGTCCATGTTAGTTGACTCCCTTGTGTTCCAGTTGACTGATGTCCATGTTAGTTGACTCCCTTGTGTTTGTAGCAGCTACTTT
>DAOUVG010000098.1 GCA_030667735.1 Dehalococcoidales bacterium | reverse complement strand
CCAGAACGCCGTGAAAGATGCCATGGAGAACCGTCTCTGGCTCTTTGGTCGGAAGCTATACAAACTAGACAGAAACGACTTCACCGAAGAACAGGTTCGGCTTCTCCTATTGGAGCGGCAGGATAGGGAGATCAAGAAGTTTAAGAGACTGGCAGACAGGTACGGTATTCAGTGAAAGGTGCACACCCCTTGGAGTGACGATGACGACAGAACACCCCTCTCCCGATTTCCCCGAATACGACGGGCAGACCGCCGAGGTCTGGGACACTCTCGCCGGGTGGTGGGACGACAGGATTGGCGGCGGCAACGATTTCCAGGACTACCTCATCGAGCCGGCTACAGAGAGACTGCTGGCGCTCAAGCCCGGCGAACTTGTGCTGGATATTGCCTGCGGGGCGGGACGCTTCGCCCGGCGTATGGCTGGCCTCGGGGCCAGGATTGTCGCCATCGACCACTCGGAGATGTTCATCCGGCGAGCCCGGGAGCGTACCACCGAGAACGCGGACCGCATCACCTACCGGGTACTCAGCGCCACCGACCCCGAAGCCCTGCTGTCGCTCGGTGAGAAGTGTTTTGACGCCGCGGTGTGTACCATGGCCTTGATGGACATGTCCTCAATCGAACCGCTGATATCCACTCTCCCAAAGCTCCTCAAAACCGAAGGGCGGTTCATCTTCTCGGTGACACACCCCGTTTTCAACTCGGGCACTGTCCGTCACGTCGCCGAGCAGTATGAGCAGGACGGCCAAATAGTATTCAAGGCAGGCGTTACGGTAACCGACTACGCAGAGCCTTTTCACCATATGGGTCTGGGCATCCCGGGCCAGCCCGTGCCGCAGCACTACTTCCACCGGCCTGTCAGCCTGCTCTTCAACACCTGCTTCAAGCACGGCTTCGTCCTTGACGGGATTGAGGAACCGACTTTTCCGGGTGACGCCGAACTCAAGTCCGGCATGCCCCTGTCATTTGGTAACATGCGCGCTGTTCCACCGGTACTGGTAGCCCGCATGGTGCTGAAATAATCAGTATAGATTCGGAAACCAGAAGGAGTAGCTTCAACATGAGAATCATAATCTACGGAGCCGGAGCAATCGGCGGAGTGGTGGGCGCCCACCTTCACCTCACCGGCACGGAAGTCGTTCTGATCGGGCGACCCGGCCACGTCAACGCCATCAACGAACAAGGTCTGCGCTTCGTCACGCCCACGGAGACGCATAACCTGCGACTACCCGCAGTTACCGGGCCTGACCGGATTGAGTTTGGCCCGGAGGATGTCGTCCTGCTCTGCGTAAAAGGCCAGAACACGGATGAGGCGCTTGGCGACCTGCGTAAGGTAGTGAATGACATCCCCGTCTTCTGTCTCCAGAACGGTACCCGCAATGAGGAAATCGCCGTCGGGTATTTCCCCAGTGTGTACGGAGTCATGGTGCGTGTCGGTGGCGTCTACGTCATTGACGGAGAGATTACCGCCCGTCGCGACCCTCCCGGCTGGCTCATCATCGGGCAGTACCCAACCGGCAAAGATGACCTTGCCGAGGAAGTTGCCGACAGGCTGCGCCGCGCCGGATTCTTCGTGCTGGTCACCCCGGAAGTAATGCCCTACAAATGGGGCAAGCTGATGACCAACCTGGGTAATGCTATCGGTGCTATCACCAACGCCCGCGGCGGCGATAGCGACCGCATCTATGCGGCTGTCCACGAGGAGGCCCGGCAAGTTCTTTCCCACGCCGGTATCCACTGGATATCAAACGAGGAGCTGGCCGAACGATGGCCTGAAAGCACCGAGAGACCGCGTAACAGCCTGCGTACCGAGGCCCAGAGCTCCACCTGGCAGAGCCTGGCCCGCCGGCAGGGCACTATCGAGACCGATTTTCTCAACGGTGAGATTGTCCGCCAGGCAGAGCGACTGGGTATCAAGGCTCCGGTAAACCAGATGCTGCTGCGTATCGCACAGGAGATGGCGGCCAGCGGTGAAACTCCGGGAAAGTACAACCCTACCGAGTTGTGCCGAATGCTCGGGCTGGAGTAGTCACTTCCCAGGGAAAACTCGGCATCCGCTGTTCGGCACCAGATATGGCTCCGGGACACACCCGCATCCTCGAAAGGCCACATAGCTGGACTCGTATGCACAACATGCTGAAGTTGCATGCACAGAATACCGAATCAGGTTATCAGATTAGGTGTTTCGCAGCACGCGACCACCCTGTTTCATTGTGATTACAGTTCCGGTATGTCCGGTTGGCCCCTGGGACACCGGGAAACACCCTGTTACCGAGTTTGCACCACGGGAGTGATTGGTATAAAATAGGTGCGGAACTCGACCGGGAGGTTCAACTTTGGCGGAAAGAGCTGCAAGGGGTGAAGCCCGTAGTAAACCCGATGTCCTGATAGTTGGTGCCGGTATCGCCGGCATGCAGGCAGCCCTTGAGGTTGCAGACTCGGACCATCATGTGTATCTGGTGGAGAGGTCGCCCACCGTGGGCGGGCGTATGCTGCAGCTTGACAAGACCTTCCCCACCATGGACTGCGCCTCCTGTATCGGTACCCCCAAGATGAGTCAGGTAGGCTCGAATAAGAACATTGAGCTGATGACTTACTGCGAGGTAGAGGAGGTCTCAGGCCATGCCGGCGACTTCAATATCAAGGTAAGGAAGAAGGCCGGTTATATCGATATCAGCAAATGCACCGGCTGCGGGGAGTGCGCCAAGGTGTGTCCGGTCTCCTTTCCCAGCGAGTGGCTACTGGGCCTGGAGAATCGCCAGGCGGCTTACCGCCCGTTTCCCCAGGCGGTTCCCAACGTGTATACGATTGACAAGCGAGGCTTGCCCCCGTGCCGTGTGGCTTGCCCTGCCGGTGTGAACGCCCAGGGTTACATTGCCCTGATATCGAAGGGGCGATTCAAGGAAGCCCTTGGAGTGCTACGACGCACCATGCCCTTTGCCGGGGTCTGTGGCCGGGTCTGTACTCACCCCTGCGAATCGGAATGTGAGCGTGGTCAGGTAGACGAGTCAGTTGCTATCCGTTCCCTGAAACGCTTCATGGCTGACTATGAAATGCAGAACGGGCGGGAAAAGGCAACACCCGTCGAATTGACCCATGAAGAGAAAGTGGCCGTCATCGGTTCCGGACCTGCCGGAATCGGTTGTGCCTATGACCTCATACGGTTAGGTTACCCGGTGACGGTATTCGAAGCTGCTCCGAAGGTAGGCGGCCTCCTCCGCTACGGTATTCCCGAATACCGCCTGCCTAATAGCATAGTGGACGATGAGATTGGCTACGTTCAGGAACTGGGCGTCGAGATACGCACCAATACCACCGTCACGAAGCTGGAAGACCTGTTCAAAGACGACTACAAGGCGGTATTCATTGCTGCCGGGGCTGGTATCGGCCAGACAATGGGTATTCCCGGTGAGGATGCCGATGGCGTACTGAACGCCCTCAGTTTCCTGCAGCGAGCAAACTCCGGCGAAAAGGTAAAGATGGGAAACCGGGTGGTTGTGATTGGCGGTGGCAACGCCGCTATCGACGCCGCCAGGGTAGCCAACCGCATCGGGGCTGAAGAAGTTGCCATCGTGTACCGCCGTTCACGAACTGAGATGCCCGCCGATAAGACCGAGGTGGATGAAGCGGAGGTAGAAGGCATCGCAATCAATATACTGGTGAATCCGGTCAAGGTCCTCTCCCAGAACGGAAAGGTCACCGGTATAGAGTGCATCCGTATGGAGCTGGGTGAACCCGATGAAAGTGGCCGAAGACGACCGGTGCCAATAGAAGGCTCCGAGTT
Source organism: Dehalococcoidales bacterium (assembly GCA_030667735.1). Taxonomy (GTDB): domain Bacteria; phylum Chloroflexota; class Dehalococcoidia; order Dehalococcoidales; family Fen-1064; genus DUES01. Next base: position 2,582 of record DAOUVG010000098.1, on the reverse strand, counting down.
CACCCTGGAAGTCGATACCGTTATCATGGCAATCGGCCAGCGGGTGAACCAGGAAATGCTCCCGGACAAACTTGAGTACACCCGGTTTGGAACTCTTGTCGTCGACGATTTGACGCTGCATACGAATATCGATGGAGTCTTTGCCGGTGGCGATGCCGTCTCCGGTCCGGATACCGTCATCGGGGCGGTTGCTACCGGAAAAGAAGCGGCTATTTCAATTGACCGCTATCTCAGGAATGTCGACCTGAAAGAGGGCCGGTCGGAACCGATAGAAAGAGTCAAGAACGTCAACAAAGCCGGTGTCGTCAAAAAGGCACGGCAGCAGATGCCTATGCTAGAAAAGAACCAGCGGAGTGGTTTTCCTGAGGTGGAGACGGGATTCTCCGAGGAGGATGCGGTAGAAGAGGCAAAACGGTGTTTGAATTGCGGTATCTGCTCCGAGTGCCTTGCCTGTATCCCTGCCTGTGAGCGGGAGGCCATCAACCACGATATGAAAGACGAATTCGTTAACCTGGAGGTCGGTGCTATTATCGTCACCACTGGCTATGACCTCTTTGATCCCACCTCGATGACGCAGTACGGGTACGGGAAATTTGATAATGTATTCACCAGCCTCGAGATGGAACGTATGATAAGCTCCACCGGCCCGACGGAGGGTAAGGTGATGCTCAGGGACGGTTCCACTCCGAAGAGCGCCGCCATTATTCACTGCGTAGGCAGCCGTGACGAGAATTACCATTTGTACTGCTCACGCGTATGCTGTATGTATGGTCTCAAACATGCCCACCAGCTAAAGGAAAAGACCGGTGCGGATGTCTACCAGATGTACATTGATATGCGTTGCTTCGGTAAGGGTTACGAGGAGTTTTATAAACGTATTTCTGAGGAAGGTATTAACTTTATCCGCGGCAAGGTTGCCCAGGTAACCGATGTTGCCCTGACCGACGAGGAGAAGGGGAAACTGGTTGTGGTATGCGAGGACACCCTGCTGGGTGCACTTATCAGGGTGCCGGTGGATATGGTCGTCCTCAACGTGGCTATCCAGTCGCGCGCCGATGCCGGTGATGTCGCCAGGCTCTTCTGGCTGGACCAGGATGGCGATGGTTTCTTCGAAGAGAAACACTACAAGCTTGATATTATGGGAACACAGACCGACGGAATCTATATGGCCGGGTGCTGCCAGGGACCCAAGGATATCCCGGATACAGTGTCACAAGCGATAGGAGCTGCCGCCAAAGCCCTGGCCCTAGTCACCAAAGGTGAGGTCGGTACCGAGACAGTAGCTGTCGGTTGAGACTGAGGGAAAGCAGGAACAGAATAGATATATGGAGAAAAGAGTCGGAGTATATATATGTCACTGCGGGTCTAATATTGCCGGTTATCTTGACTGTAAGAAAGTCACTGAATTCGCTCAGAACCTTGATTCTGTAGTCATTGCTCGCGATTACTCCTTCATGTGTTCCGACCCGGGGCAGGACTTCATCAAGAATGACATCCAGGAATTGGGGCTGAATCGCGTACTGGTGTGCTCCTGCTCACCAACCCTGCATCTTCGCACCTTCCGGGAAGCCTGCCAGACCGCCGGATTAAACCCCCACCTTTGCGAAATGGCCACTATCCGCGAGCACTGCTCGTGGGTGCACAGCCATGATTATCAACAGGCCACCGAGAAGGCTATGGCACTGGTAGCCGCCGGCGTGGCACGTGTTCTGTACCGCAACCCGTTGGAAACCAAATTCGCCCCGGTCAATCCCAACACCCTTATTATCGGGGCAGGTATTGCCGGCATCCAGACCGCCCTGGAAATCGCCGGTTCGGAGCGCAATGTCTATCTGGTAGAGAGAGAACCCAGCATCGGCGGTCGTATGGCCCAGCTTGGCAAGACCTTCCCCTACCTCGAACCAGCCATAGACATCCTTGCTCCCAGGATAGAGCAGGTGGCATCCAGCGAATACATTAACCTGATGACCTGTAGCGAACTGAGCGAGCTGAGCGGCTATATCGGCAATTTCCGTGCGACAGTTAAGAAGATGGCCCGATATGTCGACGAGAATAAATGTGACGGCTGTGGCGCCTGCTGGGAGAAATGTCCGGTTGAGGTAGACAGTGAATTCAACCGCGGGCTGAGCAAGAGAAAGGCAATCTTCCGGCCATTCCCAGAGGCGGTGCCCAATGCCCCGGTGATTGACCGCGAGAACTGCCTTCATTTTACCAATGGCGACTGCCGTATCTGTCAGGAAGCCTGCCCGAAGGACGCGATTGATTACGAGCAGACGGATGAAGATGTGGAAATCGAGGCCGGGGCAGTAATCGTGTCAACCGGTTATGATACCTTCGACCCCAGCCCGATAACACAGTATGGCTACGGGAAATTCGATAACGTGGTAACCAGCCCCGAGTTCGAAAGGATGGTCAACTCCAGCGGTCCCACCGGTGGTAATATCACGCTCAAGGACGGTTCGACGCCTCAGAGTGTGGCCATGATTCACTTCGTAGGCAGTCGGGATGAGAATTACCACGAGTATTGCTCCCGCGTATGCTGCATGTACGGCCTCAAGTATGCTCACCTTCTCAAGGAGATG
>DAOUVG010000127.1 GCA_030667735.1 Dehalococcoidales bacterium | reverse complement strand
CCAGACACCCCCGTCACAGGGCCTTCATTCCTTAAAAATCTCATGCTATCGAATACCCGCCATCGAAGACAATACTCTGGCCGGTGATAAAATCGGATGCCGCCGACGCAAGGAAAACGGCTGTGCCAGCCATTTCCTCCGGTTCGGCAAAACGGCCCGCCGGAGTACGCTGCACGATTCCCTTGTAGAAGGGTTCATTATCGATAACCGGCGCCGTCATATCGGTCCGTATCCATCCGGGTATGATGGTATTGACCTGGATGTTATCGCCCGCCCAGGCCACTGCCAGGGACTTGGTCAACTGAATGACGCCACCCTTACTCACCGAATAGGGAAGAACGGAGGCACTGCCGAAGATAGAGTACTCCGACCCGATATTGATAATTTTGCCACCGCCCGATTCGACCAGCGCCGGATATACCGCTTGCGAGAACAGAAAGGCTGACTTGAGATTGGTGTCGACCACTCTGTCCCAGGTCTCCTCCGGTATCGACTGCGGTGGTCCGCCTGCGGAGATACCGGCGTTGTTGACCAGGATATCGAGTCTGCCGAACTCCTTCAGCGTGGTATCAACTGTGGTCTGGATATCGTCGCGGCTCTGCACATCACAACGGATACCCCGTCCATGGCGACCCGAACCGATAATCTCATCAATCACGCGGCCTGTCTTTTCTTCGTTGCGGGCAGCGATGACGATATCGGCACCGGCACGGGCCAGCCCGATGGCAATGCCACGTCCAATACCGCCGGTGACAATGGCCACCTTTCCCGTCAGGTTAAATTCCTCTATCAATACAAATCTCTCGATACCGGGTACCTGGACGTCTGCCGTCCGGTGCTCAACTATGTGGACTGCGTCACGGGGTTTGCCGGTCTAATCCCACCGTCACGTCAACTATACCACTCTGGTCTCATTCCGGCACCGGTTATTCCATCTTCCAGTATACACTACATGCGCAAGGTCAAGGAAAGCGGAGGATATCTTTATGGTGCAGTTTGACAAGACCCCCGCGGCTACTTAAAGTGTTGGATATAGAGACCGTGGAGAGTGTTTATGCGAAGTTTGTACGGGGGCATTGAGGCTGGAGGTACCAAGTTCGTCTGTGCCGTGGGTACCGGCCCCGATGATGTGCGTGCCGAGGTTCGCTTTGCCACAACGACTCCGTCCGAGACCATCGGTCGAACGATTGCCTTCTTCCGTGAGCAACCGGAACCCCTGGCAGCTATCGGCATCGGTTCCTTTGGCCCACTCGACCTCAATCCTGATTCACCGACCTACGGCTATATCACCACCACACCAAAGACAGGCTGGGCACACACCAACTTTGCCGGTGTACTGCAGGAGGCTCTCAATGTACCGGTGCTACTTGATATCGATATCAATGCTGCCGCTCTTGGCGAGCACAAATGGGGGGCGGCACAGGGCTTGGACACCTTCATTTACATCACGGTGGGCACCGGAATCGGCGGTGGCGGCATGGTGAACGGGCATCTGATACACGGTCTGGCCCACCCCGAAATGGGACACGTGTACATCCCGCATGACCCGGTCAATGACCCATATCCAGGCTGTTGCCCGTATCATGGTGACTGCCTGGAGGGGCTGGCCTGCGGTCCTGCCATAGAAAAGCGCTGGGGTCAACCACCTCAGACCCTTCCCGCCGACCACCCCGCCTGGCGTTTAGAGGCAAGGTATCTGGCACTCGGTCTGGTCAATGTTATCTTCACACTTTCACCACAACGGGTAATTATCGGTGGGGGTGCCCTGCAACAGGAATCGCTGCTACCGATGGTGAGGAAGAATGTGCATGAGTTGATACGCGGCTATGTACCCGTACCACAATTCCTCAACGAGACTGACAGCTACATCGTTCTTCCTGCTCTCGGGCAGAAGGCCGGGGTGCTGGGAGCTATCGCCCTGGGGCAACAGGACACACCTTTGCCGTGAGGTGAAGGAATACCAGTGCCCACTCGCATACACACACCGACAGGTCCCGGGAGTAGAGACCCTTCGGCTTCGGCCTGCCGGCTTTGCCAGCAGGTAAACTCAGGGTGACGCGCCATTGTCCTAAATGGCGCAGAATCCTGACACAATTGGGTAACCTCACCACCTTTATCCCCCTCTCCTTAGAAAGGAGAGGGGGAAGGGTTTTAATAAGAGAGGCTTTGCCTCTCTAAGACTTTCCACTTTGCCCTGTCTACGGCACCCGTCCTATTCTCTCCTTTTGGGGAATCCAAAGGGAGCGCCCCTCAGAAAGGGGGCAACCCTGTTCGAAGAATCTTCGACCAGAACGAGGGTGCAAGGGGGTGTCCCCAGTGATTCCATCCGGCTTCTGTCATTCTTGAGGCGGTGCCCCTCTCAGAAGAGGCGGTGCTCCGAGCGGAGCGAGGTGGCGCAGAATCCAGTCTACTGCGCGGATTTACGCAGCCAGGCGCTAGTCCGGACTGAACCCAGGCTCCAGTTCCAGTTGCAGGGCAACCAGTATCCGGCAGAGCATGATGAAATACCCGATAACCAGGGTAAGCTCAACGACATCGTGCTCGCTGAAGAACTCCCTGAGCTTGTTGAACGTCTGGTCGGAAACACTGTTGTCCCGTGTAACTTCATCAGTATAGCGCAGCACGATACGCTCCTGTTCGTCGAACAGGGACGATTCCTGCCAGTTCCCCATTTCGTCAATCTGCTTCCGGGTCAGGCCGGCACTAACACCGAGGGGAGTATGGTGCAGGAACTCGTAGTCGGCACCGGTGAGGTTCCCCACTCTCAAGGTAGCCAGCTCCCGCAGCTTCATGGGGACGTTCTCTCCCCGGAGTACCGAGCCGGCAAAGCGAAAGTACTCCGGCCCCATCTGCGGGCAGTTCGCTATAAGCTTTATCACATTGAGGACTTCCCGGCCTTGCTCTTCAGTCCTCTGGTACATCTCCCGGAATGATGGGGAAACCTGCTCTTTATTCAACAAACCGACGCGTGCCATCTCTACCTCCCTGTATCTCAGTATTGAGCATAGTTATTTACTATCGCCATCAGGCTATTACACCCTTCGACTTCAGGCGATCAATATCGTCCCAGGTATAGCCATTCTCAAGAAGCACTTCCTCGGTATGCTGGCTGAACTCCGGAGCAGGCGTCCGGAGGGTCGCCGGGGTCTTGCTTAGCTTTATCGGGTTGGCGATGACATCCAGGTTACCGTGGGTTGGGTGGTCAATGGTGACAAACATGTCATTGGCCCTGGCCTGCGGGTCGGCGATTGCTTCAACGAAAGTCTGGTACGGTGCGAAAGGCAGTCCCGCTGCCTTCAGACGCGACTGCCACTCGGCAAGAGTCCTCTCGCGGAAGACATCTTCCACGATGTGGTACAGAGCGGCGCAGTTCTCCATCCTTATCTCGAAATCCTCGAATCTGGGGTCATGCTGCAGGTCTTCCCGGTCTATCGCCTTACAGAACTGCGACCAGTAGCGTTCCTGCTGAAGCAGGGCAAGCAGCACCCACCGTCCGTCTTTCGCCTCATAGGGGAGAGTCAGTGGATTCAGTGCCTCCTCCCGCGATTTCACCCGCCAGTCGGCCAGGTCCAATCCGGTGGTCAGCGCCCCGGCAATAAAAAAGGAAAGCTGGTAGAAGCCGACGTTCAGCAGGGATAAGTCAACCTCCTGCCCCATTCCGGTTTTCTCACGAACATACAGGGCGGTCATGATGCCGGCGAACAGGCCGAGTGCAGTTACGTTATCGCCGATGCCGCCACCGTCAATTAGAGGAGCCGTACCGGGCACGCCAAGCAGGTAGCCCAACCCTGACCGTGCCCAGTAGGCGATAGAGTCATAGGCCGGGTCATTACGGTCCGGACCGTTCTTACCGTAACCGGACAGACCAGCATAGATGAGCCGCGGGTTTAACTGGCTCAGCGCATCGTAGCCCAGTTTGAACTTCTCTCGCTCGAAGAGTCGCAGGTTAGTGGTAAAGACATCGGCATTTTCCACCAGGCGGTAGACTACTTCCCGGCCCTCGTCCTGTGAGAGGTCAACCGCCAGGCTCCTTTTGTTGCGGTTATAGGTCTCCCAGTTATAGTTGATTTCAGACGGGGCACCGGCACCGCCACTGCCCAGGCCAGCCTGGAAACCACGCCAGGAGTCCCCGGTCTGCGGGTTTTCGACGTGGATAACGTCAGCACCAAAATCGGCAAGGTGACGGGCCGCCATCGGTACCGCTGCCACCTGTGAAACATCTATGACTTTGATACCGTCAAGCGCCTGGTTCATGTGGTCCTCCCTCAATGTTGGTAAAATGTGTCTCCCAGGAATGCCCGAGGCAGGCATAAGTAGTTGTGGACTATTCTCATGTTCACGGTTTAGCGCAATATGTACCCGCCGTCAACATTCAGGGCCTGACCGGTGACGTTGCGGGCGTCCTCGGAAGCAAAGAAGACCACTGCCCGGCCCATATCTTCCGCGGTCTGCTCTCTCCCGAGAGGTGCATTAGGCTCAACAAGACGTGTCCGCCAGAACTCCTCGGGCGTCAACCCTTCAATCTCCGCACCAATAAAACGCTCCGGAAGCTCTTCTCCGGACTCCTTTGCCTGCTTGATTAGATTGTACATTGCGGTTGCCCCTCTCTCCCACAGCGGGGTGTAGACCCACCCCGGGCAGACACAGTTGACATTGATGTTGCTCGGGGCCAGCTCACGGGACAACGACCACGTGAAGGAAATCACACCTGCCTTGAACACCGAATAGGGCATATTGCCGAAGTCGCCCAGTCGACCGGAGATGGACGATATGTTGACTATTTTACCGCTCTGCTGCGCTGTCATGTGGGGAACAACAGCCCTGCACATGATAATCGTCGGCTTGAGGTTGATTTCGTAGGAACCCAGCCACTCTTCGTCGGTCCGGTTTGTTATGCGAGCCGGCTCGGTCCGGGATTCCGGTGCTCCTCTCATACCACCGACGTTGTTGACCAGGATATCAATTCTGCCAAAGCAGTCCATTACGGCAGCCACTGCTCTTTCCACATCATCACTGGCGGTAAGGTCAGCGACTACGGGAAGTGACCGACGTCCCATCTCCTTGACCTCATCGGCGGCGCTCCGGGCGTGGTCACCAGCAATATCAATCACGGCAACATCCGCGCCATCTTCAGCAAGGCAACGGACTATGCCTCTGCCTATCCCCTGTGCTCCACCGGTAACTACCGCTACTTTTCCTTCGAGTTTCAATTGTCTCTCCTTTGTATAACTTATTTTCCACCTAACTTAATACGCCGCCCGTAATG
>DAOUVG010000003.1 GCA_030667735.1 Dehalococcoidales bacterium | reverse complement strand
TATCGGCATCGCCAGGTCGCTGGAACTACAGTTGACCGGCCGGCGGGTCTACGCCGATGAAGCCGAGCGCATCGGTCTTGTCACCAGGGCCTGCGACCCGGAAAAACTGATGCCCGAAGCGCTGGCATTTGCCAGGGAACTGGCAATGCGACCTCCGCTGGCGGTCCATCACATCCGGCGCTCAATCTACGAAGGCATGAGTATGCCGCTCGATGACGGACTCGCCCTGGAGTCCGAACTGATGCGAGAGCTAATGCAAAGTGATGAAGCCCTGGAAAGAATGCGTGCCTACGTGGCCGGTGGGCAGAGCGCACAGCGCATTGTGGACGAGGAGGAGGGCAGCTAGGTGCAGCCCTGCCTGATAGAAAGGAGAATATAGATACTGATGGATGAAGTTAAAAAGGTATGCGTTCTCGGAGCCGGTACCATGGGCGGGCGGATTTCCCTGATGTCTGCCGTACACGGCGGCTATGAGGTGACTATCTATGATATTTCCGAGGAAGCATTGCAGAAATGCCCGGACCGGCAGAGACAGATGGGGGCAATGATGATTGCCGCCGGCGCGGTGAGCCAGGAGGAACTTGATGCCGGAATGGCCCGCATCAGCTACACCACCGACCCCGTCGAGGCAGCCGGTAATGCGGATATCCTCAGTGAGTCCGTTGCTGAATTGGTGGAAGTCAAACGCCAGACGCACGCCCGGTTCGACAAGCTCTGCCCTCCCCATACCATCATGACCACCAATACTTCCAGTCTGCTGGTCTCGGATATCGAAGGCGCCGTCTCGCGTGGTGATAAGTTTGCCGCAATGCACTTCCACGGCGGCCTGGGCTCACTGGTAGACATCATGCGGGGACCGCGGACCTCGGATGAGACCGTAGAGTTCCTGAAGCGTTTCGCGCGCAGCATCGGGGAAGTGCCCATGGTCATGAAGAAAGAGAGGGGTGGCTACCTGTTCAACACCATGCTCGGCGGACTCCTGCGTACCGCCCTTATCCTGGCAGCCGGAGGTTACGGCGACCCACATGATATCGACCGGGCGTATATGATGGTCACGGGACAACCCGCCGGACCCTTTGCCATGATGGACGGCGTCGGCCTGAACATCGTCCTCGAAGCCGGACAGGGCCTGACGAAGGATGATACCGAAGTTACCCAGGAGCAGATGATGGCCTTCATCATCCCGTATGTCGAGCGCGGTGAACTGGGCATGAAGACCGGGAAGGGATTCTACACGTACCCCAATCCCGCTTTCCAGCAACCGGATTTCCTCACCGGGGAGAACGACTAAACGTCAGTACCGCCTGAAGGGTGAAGGGAGCAAGATATGCCAATCAAAGTATCACCACTGGTACACATCGAGATAGCTGTCCGTGACGCTGAAGAATCCTATCAGTTCCTCAAACGAGTCTTCGGCGCGGAAAAGACCCAGCTCAAGTTCGCCGGCATGCTGGACGGTCCCGGCGCACATGTTGTTCACGTGGAGTTGGGTGGGGTCGTGCTCCAGTTCATCGAGCCCCGGATAGAGGGAACTCTCTGGTCGGACTTCCTCAAGGAGAAGGGACCGGGTGTGCACAACCTTACTTTCACCGTGGAGAACATGGACGAGACAGTGAGCGCCCTGGAAAAGGAGGGGGCTCCTGTGCTGCTCAAGTTCCCCCTGGACTGGTCCTATATGGCGGAAATTATGCCTCCCGGTGTCGGTGTCAAGGAGGACCAAGCCCCGGTGCACATGATTGACACCATGGAGAAGGTCGGATTCAGGCTTGAACTAGGTGAAGCAACCGTTGGGGAAGATGGTTCCCTGCCGGACCTGAAAGACATCGAGTAGAGTCCGCCACCTATCGGTATTGGTTTGTAACGGAGGAATTCAGGCGCTATTTTGGCGTCTTCTATTCTCGGCGTGAAATAATCACACTCAGGAATACGGAGGTAAGCAAATGGCAGACCAGTTTCCGCTTCTTTTCAGTCCTATCAAGGTGGGTCCCATTACCATTCCGAATCGTATAGTAGTTCCGGGGCACTATCCGGCGATGCGTGACCCGGACATGCTGCCCGGTGACCGCCTGATAGCCTACTGGGAATCGAAGGCTAAGGGTGGAGTGGGCCTTATCTGCACCGGGGTCTGGGGCGTCCACCGATCAACCCTGATGGTGCCCAGCCTCATGCCCAACCACACCGAGAAACTAAAGAGAGCGGCCGACGCGATAAAACAGCACGGCACCCGGTTCTTTGTCCAGCTCTGGCACGGCGGGTCTTCGTCAGCGTCAGAGCTGGTGGGTAACCAGGCGTGGTCCGCTTCGGCGGTACCTCGTGCCGCCGGTGGTGGTATTCCCCACGAAATGACCAGGGACGAGATAAAGGAAATCGTCGAGGCCTTTGCCTGGAGTGCGGCCGAAGTGAAGAAAGCAGGGGTCGACGGCGTGGAACTGCACGGCGCCCACGGGTACCTGTTCAACCAGTTCATGTCCCCGGTGACCAACCACCGCACCGATGAGTACGGTGGCAGCCTTGAGGGGCGGATGAAGTTTACCCTGGAGGTCATCGACGCCGTCCGTGCCGCTGTCGGCAGCGACTTCGTAGTGGGCATCAGGTTCAACGGCGACGAGTTCAGGCCGGGCGGATATACGATAGAGGACATGAAGGTAATGGCCCCGATGATGGCCAACACCGGAAAGCTGGACTACCTGAACGTCAGCACAGGCAGTTACCTGACCATTGCGCCCATGTACTACCCGCTGGGCCACTCGGTTTACCTGGCAGCGAACATCAAGGAAGTGGTAGACCTGCCCGTCTGCTGTATCGGTCGTATCAATGACCCAACCCAGGCAGAGAAGATACTTGAGGAGCGGCAGGCAGACCTTGTGGCGATGAACCGGGCCACGATATGCGACCCCGAACTTCCCAACAAGGCCCGCGAAGGCAGGGTCGAAGAAATACGCAAGTGTATGTCCTGCTCTGAAGGCTGCTGGCAGAATGTCTCGCAGAACCGCCATCCGCAGGGGATTACGTGCGCCTATAACCCCACCGTAGGCAAGGAGAGCATCCCTGGCTGGCTGGAGCTGGTGCCGGTGACGGAAAAGAAGAAGGTGATGGTCATTGGCGGAGGCCCTGCCGGAATGGAAATGGCTCGCGTAGCCGCGGCGCGCGGCCACGATGTTTCCCTCTGGGACAAGAGCGATGACCTCGGCGGACTGACCCTGACCGCTGCCAAAGCGCCCGGCCGGGAAGACATCGGGGAACTGGTGCGTTATTACCAGTACCAGATGAAGCTGAACAATGTGGACGTGCACCTCAACTCCGAGGTGACCGTGAATGTCGTACTCGAACAGGAACCGGATATTGTCGTTATTGCCACCGGCTCACTACCGTACGTGCCCGATGACATCCCCGGTGTCGACCAGGACAATGTCATCGATGTCCGGGACGTCCTCAACGACACGGTTGAAGTCGGGCAGAACGTGGTTGTCATTGATAACCAGTCGCACATTCAGGGACTCAGCACCGCCGATTTCCTGCTCCAGCAAGGCAAGAAAGTGGAAGTCGTCTTCCCGGGACAGTACCCGGGACCCTCGGTTGAGAATATCACCCGTGCGGTCCTGCTTCAACGGCTGCTCATGAACGGGGTCACACTAACCTCTAATACCAGGGTCAGAGAGATATCTGGCAACAAGGTCACTGTGACCAACATCTACACCGAGGAAGACAGGGTTATTGATGGTATTGATACCGTGGTCCTCGCCTTTGGTGGTGTCGAGAATAACGGACTGTACTATGCACTCAAGGGCAAGGTGAAAGAGCTCCACGCCATCGGTGACTGCCGGGGTGTCAATAAGATACTCTGGGCCGTTAATGACGGCGCTACCCTGGCAAGGTCGATTTAAAAACGCACCGGGCTTCTGTAGCACGCCGCAGAAGTCCGGCACCTTCTCAAGCTGCAATAATGATATTGTACGCGTAGTGGTCTCCGCACTAGCGGATGCGATACTCTGCCAGATTGGGGTACAACGCATTTGGCAGTCGGATAGCAGGTATGCTAAAATATTGGTATGAGTACCAACAAAGAGACCACCATAATACCATTCCTGGAGAAGCTGATGGCACGTCGCAGGCGACTGCCCAGTCAGTTAGCCTCCGATATCGGTGTCAGCCACCCAACCGTCGGACGCTGGATGTCAGGTGAAGATGTCCCCAGCACAGCCTCATGCCGCAAGCTGGCTGAGTACAGTGGCGTTTCCGTGGAGGAAGTCCTCTCCATGTCGGGACACCTGCCGGTAATTAACCAGGCACCGACCACCGAATGGCCGGAGTTCCGTGACTACGCCAACCGCAAGTATCCCAAGGAGCTTGATGAGGACATTATCATCATGATTGAGGACCTTATCGAGCGTCGACGGGATAAACAGCGCGTCCGGTAAACACCCTGAGTAGGAACCACAGCCGTGGTCCCATCTTAGTAGCAACGTCGGGATGCCGTGCCAAATAATCAGCCACTGCCAGAGCCGCAGTAACGCCATAACTGTATCCAGCAAGAGGGCGTTATTCGGGGCTATTTCAACTAGCTCATGGCGGACTATTTCGCCATGTCTATTTTGGGGTCTGTGAGACCAGGTCGGACTGCTCTCCTGACCACTGCGTACCGCAATCCGCTCATCCTGTTTCTTCTTTACAGGAACTGTCGGCACTTCCAGACCCTGGCCCTCCATCGTATCACCATCTGTCAGTTCGGCCTATCACAAAACGAACAACTGTTACACTGTGGTCCTACCACCACCAGGAGACAATATTCGCCTGTAACGACTGATGAGAACTGAAGGACTAACAAATGACCGGAATGTACGTTATAATGGTCAGCACTACCGCCGGTACCGGCGCCGTATCACTCACCAGGAGACTGATACTGAAGGTGCTATCTCAGCCGTGGGTGAGTTCGAGTATGTGGGAAAAATGCAAGGCGGTCTTAATGGTACTGCTCACAGTCGGTATAGTAGCTCCCAGCGGAGCAAGTTGTGTCGGTTGGGCATCAGGGCAGGCATCCACGTCTAACCCGGAGCCATTTATTACCGACCGCGTCGTCACGGTACGCATCGTCATGAGCGAAGAGGACTGGACTGCCTGCCAGCTCAACGCTCAGGCGGAACAATACGTGCGCGCGGACTTCTGGTCCGATGGCGAGCTCGTGCCGGACGTGGCCGTCAGGCCAAAAGGGAACTCGTCGCTCCGGTCAGCCATCAGTTCCGGAAGCCCCCGCTTCAGCCTGAAGGTGGACTTCAACCTGTTCAATACCGCCCGCACCTTCCGTGGCCTGAAGAAACTCAACTTTAACAACGGTTTCAGTGACCCCACGCTCATCCGGGAGACCCTGGTATATGAGCTATTCGACCAGATGGGCGTTCCCACCCCGCGAACGTCTTTTGTTGACCTCTGGATAAACGATACCCACCTGGGAGTATATACGCAGGTCGAGCAAATCGACAAGACCTTTCTGGCACGTCACTTTACCCGCGACGACGGTGACCTGTACAAACCTGAGACGCTGGCAGCCCCTCTGAACTGGACGGAAGAAGACGTCCGGAGGCAACTGACGATACTGGAAGCTGCCGGTCAGGACGACGCGGATGACAGTCTGGATATCAACATAGGCGGCGGTAAGCTAAGGGACATCCTTGAAGCTCTTCAGCCTGAGGAATCTGCTGCCGATGAAGCTGCTGCCTCTCCCGGTGTGCCGGATATGGCCCAGAGGGGCATTCCACAACCGGTTATTCCGAGAGAAGGTCTTCCCCGACAACCCCTGCCGGGACAGGACGCACTCCAGCAACCGCCGCGTGACGGCCAACAACAGCCTGACGTACAGCAGCGGGACTACATTGAGGCGGTGGGACTGAAGACGAATGAGAGCTCCGCTGACCACTCCGCCCTGTTTCGCTTCCTTGACGTCCTAAATAACGAGCCTGACAGCACTTTCCCTGCTGAGATTGAAAAGGTGCTCGATGTGGATAATGTGCTCCGGTTCCTGGCCGTGTCAACAATCACCGTACACCTGGACAACTACCTCGGCATGGGCCACAACTACTATCTCTATGAAGTCGATGGCAGGTTCGCCATAATTCCCTGGGACCTGAACATGGCCTTCGGTACGTTCAACTGCAGCATCGACCGTGAAGGCCTGGTCAACTTCTTCATAGACGAGCCTACCTGCGGGCCGATAGACGAGCGACCGTTGGTACAGCGTTTGCTATCCCATCAGCCGTACCTGGATACCTATCACCGGTACATGGAGGAGCTACTGGAAGGGTCATTCTCTGTGGAGACGATGAACGTTCGAATCGATGAGCTTGTCGACCTGATACATCCGTATGTAGAGGCTGATGAACTCAAGTTCTTCTCCACCGGGGATTTTGAACGCGCCATCACGGAGGATATGAGGGGGGCCATGCTGACGCCGGATAGACTGCCGGGAGACATGCCGCAGGGTCAGGCACCTCAAGAACAGGTACCACAGGGCAAAGCACCACCCATCGTTCTCCCTCTTTCGCCGGAGAACCTGGCATGCCTCAGGAAGCAGATATCCCTGTCCACGCTGCAGGAGCTGCGTACACGCCCACCCACTACTCAGGAACTGCAAAGAATCCGTTCCTGTCTGACCCGAGACGAGCTATCAGCGTTTCTACAGAATCTCCGCGGGCAGACTGAATTGCAGCAGCAACCCGTTGACCCACGACAGGGTCCAGCCGCCCTCGGACTGAAAACGTTTATTGCCGAGCGCGTTACTTCGGTGAGGCAGCAACTCGACGGGGAGCGGCCAAGCGCCGGGGACGGCAGCGGTAACGGTGGCAGCACTACAATGTTCAATCGGCAGGATGGGCTACCAGACAATGCCCTGCCCCGGGAACAACCCACGAAAGGAGTACAGCGATAGAACAGACACCGGGAACAGAAGCAGTCGAAACATCGCCCGGCATAGTAGAATCGGTAGAGAGAATCGAGCGGAAGTTCTTCATTCCACCACAGAAGAGTGCTTTAGCTTATACTCTGCTCCGCCAGGTCTGCCGCGCCGACAGGCAGTACCCGGCGGGACAGATTAACACCCTGTACTTTGATAGCCCGGACCTTGACCAGCACAACCGGTCAACGTCCGGCGACTTCCGAAAAGACAAGGTCCGCATTCGCTGGTATGACCGGATTGAGGACTACCAGGGAGAGGTTCCGGTATTCCTTGAAGTAAAGACCAGGCGGGGTTTTGCCAGCTCCAAAAAACGGCAGGGATTCGCAGTACCGGTACAGAAGCTGGAACCGACAAACCTTGGTGCCGGGATTATCGACCGCGCCAAGCTTATGGAAACACTGGCCCGGCTGGGACACTATCCGGAGAGCCCCCTCCGGCCGGTTATCGTGATATCTTACTGGCGCTACCGCTTCACCGAGATGTTCACCGGGGCCCGGGTTTCATTCGATAGTAATATCCGTTCCACCATGGTGGCACAAGACCTGGGTACCAGGGAACGGGACCTTCCCCTGCGCGGTGGGGTCATCGAGGTCAAAGGCCCCTCTTTTGAATTACCTCCGGCTCTGAGGTACATGAAAATGCTTGATATCGACTGGAGTCGCTTCTCCAAGTACAGTCACAGCATCGATGCTCACCTTCTGCACCCGGGCATTCCGGGGCGGCTATGGCCCCCGGGACGGGTTGTCCGGAGATAACACAGGAACTAACAATAAGGAGGATAGAACTTGCAGGACGGATTTTTAAATTTCTTTGACGGCTTACAATCCCCGGTGAGCTTCGGGGACGCACTCATTGCCATCGGCTTTTCCCTGCTGGCTTCAATAATCGCATACCTGATGTACCAGTTCTTCTATGGGTCACAGAATATCGGTGCCGGTGTACACCGGACGTTCATCATCGGCGGACCCGCCATCACCACACTGTTCCTCGGTATACAGACCTCCATCCCGCTCTCCCTGGGACTGCTCGGGGCGCTGTCTTTCGTCCGCTTCCGCACGCCGGTCAAAGACCCGGCCGAGATTGGCTTTCTTCTCCTCTTGATAGCATCGTCAATAGGAGCCGCCACGGGCAACTTTCTGGTGACCGCCATTCTGTATGTCGTAGTCTTTATGGCGCTGGGTGTCCAGTGGTTAACCAGGAACCGGTTCTCACTCTTCCCCCAGGGGCACCTGATGATTGGCCTTGACCAGTCCGCATATTCTGACATTGAAACCAGGATGAATAGCTTGCTGAATAACCGCCTCCGTGGGCTGAGACTGGAGACGATGTCTGTCCTCGAAGACCGCGTCAACCTCTACTACCAGTACCGCTCGCGGAGAGACTTCGACTGGACGGCGTTCACCAGCGAGCTTAATCAGGTTGCCGCTCCGGCTAAGGTTGAGATTTTCATCGGCTGATCGGGCATCCCGATATGGAAGAGACGAAAAGCACCTACAAGTGGCTGGCGTTGCTGACACTGTCCATTGGTACCTTCATGAGTACCCTGGACGCCAGCATCGTCAATATCTCACTGCCCGAACTCACCAAGGTTTTCGATACAGAACCGTCGGTGGTACTCTGGGTAACCGTAGCCTACCTTCTAGTGAGTGTCGGCCTCATGCTCAGCATAGGCAAGCTTGGCGACCTCTTCGGAAGGAAGCGGGTCTACGTATCGGGGCTGGCTATCTTCACAGTGGGACTCATACTTTGTGCACTGTCGCAGAGCGTGGTCCAGCTCATCCTTGCCCGCGTCGTCCAGGCTGTCGGTTCGGCAATGGTTATTGCCCTCGGCAACGCCATTATCACTGCTGTCTTCCCCCCCGAAGAGCGCGGCAAGGCCCTTGGTCTCATCGGTGCCGTAGTCTCGACCGGCCTGCTCAGCGGGCCAGTCATCGGCGGTCTCCTCCTCGACGCCCTTGACTGGAGGGCCATCTTCTATGTCAGAATCCCCGTGGGCATCATCGGCCTGGTCATGAGCTGGCTGTGGCTGCGGGAGCAGAAGGGTGAAGAGACCACAGCCAGGTTCGATTGGGGTGGCTCTGTCAGCTTCTTCGGAGGCTTTTCCTGCCTGCTCCTGTGCGTCAACTTCGGAGGAAGAATGGCCTTCACCTCGATACCGGTCCTCTCGCTGGCCGCTGGTGCCGTGCTCCTGCTGACTTCGTTCCTCGTGTTCGAGAGAAAGGTAACTCAGCCAATACTAGCCCTGGGCCTCTTCCGCAGTCGCTCCTTTGCCACTGGTCTGGTCACTATGCTAGTCATGTTCGTGGCGGTGGCCGCCAACACGCTTCTCATGCCATTCTACCTGCTGAACGGCATTGACCGCACTGCATCACAGGCAGGGCTGCTCCTCGCGGCAGCCTCGGCCACCTCCCTGCTGGTCGGTCCGGTGAGCGGCTGGCTCTCGGACAAGATAGGTTCGAGGATACTGTGCACCGCCGGTATGACCCTGATCAGCGCCGCCCTCTTCCTGATAAGCAAGCTCAACATAGACTCGAGCACTTCCGACATATTGCTCAGGCTGATTGTTCTGGGGATGGGACTGGGGATGTTCTCTTCCCCGAACAACAGCGCCGTGATGGGCTCGGTGCCCAGGCAGAATCTGAGTACGGCTTCAGCGATGATCGCCACTACACGGCAGATAGGCATGTCCTGCGGCATAGCTATCGCGGGCGCGATGTTCACCGCACGCGAGTTGTTTCATTCCACCACCCTCGCAGGAGAGACTCTTGCCCCGGGCATGCTGGAGAGACTTTCCCTGGTCAGCGCCTACCAGGACAGCTTCACCTACGCCGCCTTCTTCTGCGTCATCGGCATATTCGTGTCGCTGGTACGCGGTAGAACACAGCCGGACTCTCCTTGACACCACGAAGGGCACCGGCAATAATTGAAAGCCTGATACCGGAGAAATGCTGCCTGTCAGTGGGGAATAATCGCGGGCGGTACCTCCAGTCACGACCCTGTGAAAATGGCGGCATGATGGAAGACCAGAGAGAGCTACAACTGATAAGTGCCCGGACCCGCAAGCTGGAGCGGGGCCAGACCGAGGTGGTAATCACGACCTCCAACGGCAACATCCGGGGCATACTTCATCCCGCCAACGGCGACTGCGGCGTAATCTGGGTCTGCGGAGCGCTGGGTGGACTTGACGGTCCCTCCTTCGGCATCTTCAAGACAATGAGCGAAGAACTGGTCAACGAAGGCATTACTTCATTCCGGCTGGACTACCGCTTCCCCGGTGACCTCGAACCCTGCATCACCGACGTGGTCGCCGGAGCCTACTACCTCGGTGAGATGGACGTGGAGAGAGTGGCCCTGGTCGGTCATTCCTTTGGGGGAGCAGTGGTCATCCAGGCCGGCATAGTGAGCGCCAGGGTGAAGGCGGTGGTGGGACTATCCAGCCAGACCTATGGAGCAGCCGGGGTGGAGCGGCTGGCCCCGAAACCCCTCCTGCTCATCCACGGAGAGCGCGACCGAAACCTGTCGGTGGATTGCTCCCGCCACATATACCAGTGGGCCGGAGAGCCAAAGGAGCTCATCATCTACAAGAACAACGGCCACTTCCTGCGTGAGTGCCACCAAGAGCTCAAGGCTTTGCTCAAGAAGTGGTTGGTAGAGAAGGTGAGGGAATAGGCAAGGACCGCGCGAACCCTGGCACTGGCATTCCGTCTTAATTAATATGAGAAATGGTGCTCCTACCCCTTGACATAGAACATTTGTTCTGTTATAGTGGTGGTTACCCCTCCTTGGAGACCCGTGATGGCAAAGCTCATTGGTGAACCTATCAGAACCCACACCGGCAGGGACTCACTCCCGGCCGCCTTCATCTGGCGGAAACGCCTCTACAGGGCGGTCGAAGTCCTTAA
This sequence comes from Dehalococcoidales bacterium, assembly GCA_030667735.1. Lineage (GTDB taxonomy): Bacteria > Chloroflexota > Dehalococcoidia > Dehalococcoidales > Fen-1064 > DUES01. The sequence continues at coordinate 8,267 of DAOUVG010000003.1, read as the reverse complement.
CTGGTGGCGAGAACCGGCCGACTGGTGGGACGAGAAGCAGGTGCGCTTCTTTGTCCGCCTCAACGCCCGGAACTCCACTGAAGGCACCTGCGAGCTTTGCCAGTTCGGGTATAGCTGGTTCCTGCAACGGATTCTTGACTGAGAGTGTTCCGAAAAAACCTCTCGACCAACCCCACTATATCCGGGGGACACCACCAGACCCCGGCCAAAGAGGTCGCCCCTTCTGAGGGGGCTCCCTCTAACACTCTCCGGGATAATTCCCCGGCATTCTTCACAGCACTCCTTTCCGTTCAGAACGACAATAGTAACACTGTCATAGTCTCACCCTTCTGTCTGGACGAGAGAAACAGGATTTGAGCACTTGACTACGCAATGTTTGCCCCCGGTTACGCACGATAACTGCCATTCCCGCCGAACCGGATAAAACCGTGCCTGTAAAAGAGTTGACAAAGGTATCCCTCCGTGATAATATCGGCCATAAGTCGGGGTGTATGGCTTGCCCACGTTAGAGCACGTATAGTAAAGGAGGTCTGGCACAGAAATCTGGTTGCCCCCGTTTACACTGAGAAGTACATCAGGTGGTATTTATTGCCAGGGGGACTGATTTCTGGGTTGGTAGTGTCAAGATGGCAACAACAACTGATGAGAGGATTCTCGACGTTAAGGAACTGAGGACCTATTTCTACACCCAGGAAGGAGAGGTTAAAGCCGTTGACGGCCTGTCCTACCATATTGATAAGGGAGAAAGCGTTGGTCTGGTAGGCGAGAGTGCCTGTGGTAAGAGCGTAAGCGCCCTTTCCATCCTGCGGCTTATTCCATACCCACCCGGTATCATAGTCGGTGGGGAAATCTTCTTCCAGGGACAGGACCTGCTGAAAGCGTCCGAGTCAGATATGCGCCACATCAGGGGCAACCGCATTGCCATGATATTCCAGGAGCCGACGACTTCTCTAAACCCCGTTCTCACCGTGAAGCGACAGATATCCGAAGCCCTGGAACTCCACCGGGGTATGGACAAGGAAGCATCGCTTCAGGAGACCATCAGGCTGCTGAAGCTGGTGGGAATACCGGATGCGGAACAGCGTGCTCAGGACTATCCATTCCAGTTCTCCGGAGGGATGCAGCAGCGCATCATGATTGCTATGGCGCTTAGCTGCGACCCCGCACTGCTGATTGCCGACGAGCCTACCACCTCAGTCGACGTTACCGTGCAGGCACAGTTGCTGGAGATACTCGCCGAACTGAGAGACCGGCTGGGAACGGCCATTTTAGTTATCACACACAACATGGGAGTCGTCGCCCGCTATGTCGACCGGGTGCAGGTAATGTACGCCGGTAGACTGGTAGAGACCGCGCCCACTGACGAACTCTATTCTAATCCCAAGCATCCCTATACCATTGGTCTGCTGGCATCCGTCCCCAGGCTGGACAGCGAACGGAAGAAGAGTCTCAGAATCATAACCGGTCTCCCACCCAATCTCGCCCGGCTGCCCGGCGGCTGCGCCTTCCATCCTCGTTGCGAGTATGCCATGGACCGGTGTCGGGTAGAAGCACCCACACTTGAAAAGATTAGCGAAACCCACCTGCGGGCCTGCTTCTATGATGCTGACAAGCTGAAAAAGTACTAAGGACAAGTGAGGGCTCTCCGATAATGAGTAATGCTACTGAGAACCTGGTAGAAGTACAGGATCTGTTCATGTACTTCCCCGTAACAGCCGGCATCATGCAGAAAAGGGTGGCTGATGTCAAAGCCGTGGATGGTATCTCATTCTTCATCAAGAAAGGTGAGACTCTCGGCCTGGTAGGCGAAAGCGGCTGTGGCAAAACAACCACCGGACGCTGCATCCTGCAACTCTATGATAGTATGAAGGGCAATATTATCTTTGATGGTACCGACCTCACCAAGCTCAAGCGCGAGCAGATGAGGAGAATGCGTCGGTACATGCAGTTGATTTTCCAGGACCCGTTTGCCTCACTCGACCCCCGTATGACTGCCGGCGAGATTATTGGTGAACCCCTGAAGGTCCATGGTTTGGCCAAAGGTCAGGAGTACCGGGACCAGGTCGCTGAGCTGTTCCGGATGGTGGAACTCGAGCCTTTCATGGCGGACCGCTACCCGCATGAATTCAGCGGCGGCCAACGGCAACGCATCGGCATTGCCCGAGCTCTGGCCGTGAGACCCAGCTTCATTGTATGCGATGAACCCGTATCAGCCCTGGACGTTTCCATCCAGGCCCAGATTATTATTCTCCTGGAAAGACTCAGGGATGAACTGAATCTGACTTACCTTTTTATTGCTCATGACCTTTCCGTAGTACGCAATATCAGTGACCGGGTAGCCGTGATGTATCTTGGTAAAATCGTTGAAATCACGAGTGCTGACGAACTTTATGCCAATCCGCTCCATCCCTACACCATAGCGCTGCTTTCAGCAGTCCCGATACCTGACCCGGCGGTTGACCGTACCCGGGAGCGGATTATTCTGACTGGTGATGTACCCAGCCCAATCAATCCCCCCCGCGGCTGTAACTTCAACCCCAGATGTGCACAGGCAATGGATATCTGCAGGGAAGAGACGCCGGAGTTGAAGAACGTCGGTGGGGAACATTGGGCGGCATGTCATCTGGTGAAGTAGACACCTGTTTCCCGGTCACCAGCGGGATACCAGCCACACAGTGCACGGGCGGTCTGTGAGTTTCCGGTTCACTTCCGGATGTGGAATGCAGGTGTTCTGTGTTGTCAGGTAATCTAGGTCAATATTTTTAAGTAGAGAAGTTATGTCGCAATCAACCAGAAGACCCCGCGGCAGAAGACCGGTAGCGAGTACCCCGGAACCAGCAGCGGAAGGGAAACGACCTTCGCAGAGAAGGACACGCTTAATTTTGGCTGCGGTAGTGCTCGCTGTTCTGGGTCTAGCCATCGGCATCGGTTATTACGTCATCTACGTAATACCACTTCAGCATACCATAATCAAGGTCAACGATGCCGAAATCGACATCGACTACTTTATCCGAAGAATGCTCATTGCCGACCCCACAAATGACGTTTTCACAATGATTGAGACCATTACCAATGAGGAGCTGATTAGACAAGGGGCACCTCGCTACGGTATTAGTGTCACTGAGGATGAGCTCATGGCAGAGCTGAGAAACAGTGCCCGGGGTGAAAACGAGACCATCTCTGAGACCGAGTTCCAGTCCTGGTATCGTGACCAGCGTAACGAGAGCGGGCTGTCTGACGCCGAATTCAAAGAGCTTGCTCTCACCTCGTTAACGGGACTTCGCCTCCAGCAGTTTTTTGCCGAAAGAGTATCTACGGTAGCCGAACAGGTGCACCTTCACTACATCATGTTCTCGACATATGAAGATGCCCTTGAGGCGACGGTTCGACTGGAAGACGGGGAGGACTTTGCTGACCTGGCGCGTGAACTCTCTATTGATGAAGCATCCGCAGAGCTGGGCGGTGACATGGGCTGGTGGCCTCTCGATGCCCTGGGGATTCAGTATGATACGACGTTCCTCACACCACCAGATTGGATGTTTGAACTCGGTATCGGCCAGGTTAGCGCACCGACAATGATGGACCAGGAGGCTATGATGTTTGCCGTCTTCATGGTCTCGGAACGGGCGACTGCCAGGGATATCGATGAGGACTTACTGGAAATAGTAAAGAGTCGGCAGATCGAGATGTGGCTGAATAATGAAATGAGCATCCAGACGATTACACTCCATGGCCGCAACAACGGCTTTGATTCCGAGACACACGCCTGGATATCGTGGCAACTATCAAGAAGACAAGGTCAGTAGTCGGCCGGAGGTTTCCCGGGTCGGGCCGACTAGTTAGGTGGTAGAGTAAGTGATCAGGGTTCAGAACCTCACCAAGTACTACGGAGAGCGTCTCGCGGTAGACGACATCAGCTTCAACGTAGAGAAGGGTGAAATACTGGGTCTCCTCGGCCCCAATGGTGCCGGTAAGACGACCGCTATGCGCATAATCACCAGCTTTCTTATGCCCACACGTGGCGATGTCTGGGTGGCTGACTGCAATATGGCGGAGAACTCCCTGGAAGGGCGCAAACACATCGGCTATCTCCCGGAGGCTATTCCCCTGTATACCGATGTGACCGTTCGCTCCTACCTGGAATTCGCCGGCAGAATCAGGGGTATGGACAGAAACCATGTTAAAACCAGGATTGACGATGTCGTGGAACTCTGCCGTCTTGAGGAGTATATCGACGTGCTCATCGGCAAACTCTCGCGAGGGTTCAAGCAGAGGGTAGGAGTTGCCCAGGCAATTATACATGAACCAGAGGTGATGATTCTGGACGAACCTACATTGGGCATAGACCCGATTCAGGTGTCCCAGACCAGGCAGCTCATTAAGGACCTAGGTAAGGAGCATACCATCCTTCTTTCCAGCCATATTCTGCCGGAAGTAAGCATGACCTGTGACCGCGTGGTCATCATCCACGAGGGCCGGATTGTCGCCGAGGACAAGATAGAGAACCTGTCCACCATCATCAAGGGGTCACGAAGCATACGTCTGGAAGTACGGGGGCCAACCGGTGAAGTAACCGCGAAGCTCAGTAACATCGAGGGTGTGCAGCAGGTACGCTACAAAGAGCCCCACCACTTCGTGGATTGTCCGCCGGAACAGGACCTCCGCCCCAAGCTCATGGAGGCCATTGTGCAGGGTGGTTGGGTACTGCTAGGCATGGAGTCCGTGGAAATGAGCCTTGAGGATATCTTCCTCGAATTGACCACCGATGAATACGATGATGACGAAGAAGATATCTTCGTTGAAGATGAGGGGGACGTCGAAGCGTGAGGAACATCGGTCTCATTGCCTCCAAGGAGTTCAGGTCCCACCTGACCTCTCCCATGGCATACATCGTTATCTTCGTCTTTCTGCTCATCACGGGGACGTTCTTCAGCACGTACCTCACCGGGACGGGGTATACCGATACCAGTATCGCCGGCTTCCTCAGTCCAGGCAACCTCCTTCTCCTGCTGTTCGCCTCCGTATTGACCATGCGTCTCCTCGCCGAGGAGAAGAAGATGGGCACCTGGGAGTTACTCCTGACCGCTCCGGTCAGGGATTCCGAGGTCGTACTCGGCAAGTTCCTGGGCAGTATGGGCATCCTCCTGTCAATGCTGGCGCTTACCCTCTATTATCCGCTCTTGCTGGTCTGGTTCGGTGACCCGGACATCGGTCCGATAGTCACCAGCTATATCGGCCTCATCCTGCTGGGCAGTTCTGCCATGGCAGTGGGGCTGTTCGCTTCGTCAGTAACGTCAAACCAGATAGTCGCCGCCGTAATCTCCGGGGTAATCCTCTTCGCCCTGTGGTTCCTCGGCTCTGCCGCTACTCTTGTACCAGCGAACATCGGGGAGTTACTGGCTTATATCTCGCTCATGGGTCATTTCTATGACTTCACGATGGGCATCATAGACACCAGGGCCATCATTTACTACCTCAGTATCATCGCCCTATTCCTCTTCTTCACGATTCGGTCTATTGAAACAGGCAGGTGGAGCTAGATGCAGACCGGCGTCCTCGCATTACTGGGGCTGGCAAGCCTGTTCGTTGGCTGGATACTGACGCTGGTGCTGCCCGGTATCCGCTACATTTCCTGGGGCATGCTGTTACTGGGTACGATGCTGGTGCTGGTAGCTTTTGTCATCGACTACCGGCGGGTGCGTGGCGCACTGGCAAGCCGGCGGGGGAGATTCAGCACCGGCACCACCCTGATGGCCGCCATTTTCATCGGTATTATCCTGCTGGTCAATGCCATCAGCTATACTAACTTCCACCGTTTCGATGTTACCGGCCTGTCCCAGTACACACTGACATCGCAAACAAAAAGCGCTCTCGAAGGGATGGAGACACCAGTGGAGGCGCTCCTGTTCACTATACCCGGTGATATAACCGGTAGCTTTTTGCAAAACCTGCTGACCGAGTACCGGAACTTCACTGACCAGCTAGGCGTTGAACTGATAGACCCTGAGCAACAACCGGACCTGGCCAGGCAATACGGCGTAAGCCAGTATCCCGCAGTAGTGTTCCAGGGTGAGGCCGGGCAGCGACCCGTTCTACCCCAGGATATAATCAGTATCACCGAGCAAGGTGACATGATAATTGAAGCGGAATATGCTTTCACAAGCGCCATACTGGAGGTTATCGGTTCCGTCCAGAAGAAGGTCTATTTCCTCACCGGGCACGGTGAGAACAGCATCTTCTCAACGTCTACTGACGGCTACAGTACCGTGAGAGAAGGGCTTCTCGACAACCTTTATCAAGTGGAAAGCCTGGACATCCGGGTAGCCGGTGATATACCGGAAGACTGCACGATTCTGGTAATCCCCGCGCCGGATATACCACTGACGAGCCGAGAGGTAGACGTCATTTCACAGTATCTGACGGATGAGGGATGGGCAATGATTCTGATGAACCCTAACCCTCCGGATGAGATAAGGCAGCTGGTCTCCCAGTGGGGCTTGGATATCCATGATGGTATCATCATTGATGAAGGTTCGTATGCCGAACCCAATATGGATAGTCCTCTCATACCGCCGACAAGGAGCTACTTCGCCCAGTTCGGGATGCTCAGAGATACCTACTTCCCGGGGGCCACAGCCCTGGTGCCCCAGGAAGACATGCCGGAGAGTATCATGACCATCCCACTCATCTGGACCAGCCCGGATAGCTGGTTGGAGGGGGACTTCGACTCTGACGGCGAATACCAGTTCGAAGAAGGGGTAGACCTGCAGGGTCCCCTGGCAATAGGGGTACTGATTGTCGGCCTTTCACCCGAGATAACGGAAGTGGACGAGGAAACTATCACAGGTACCCGCTTAATTGTATACGGTGACTCCGACTTCGCATCCAACAGACGTTTTCAGGACGGTGACAATGGGGCTCTTTTCCTCAACTCGGTGAACATCCTCACCGTGGGCAAGGAACTCATCACCATGGACCGCAAGTACCTCCAGACCCGCCGGCTCATCATCGGCCCGGAAGCAAAAAATTTCATCACCATCTCCAGCATTGGACTGCTGCCGCTGTTAGTGCTGGTGGCGGGTGCGTACATCTGGTGGCGCAGAAGATAGCCACAGAAAGGTCTTGCCAGAGGTTTAGCAGTTGAGGCTAAAAAGTATACTGATACTGGTCGGAATCCTTGCCATCGCGACGACCGTTTATTTTGCCACCCGGCCCGTTGAGGAACCCCCACCAATAAAGGAGCCGATGCAATACGTCTGGCTCTTCGATATGGAAGACCTGCAGCACATCCAGGTAGACCTCCCTCACCTGGCGAGCACGGAGAAATTCCTCAAGCACGAGGACAGACAGTGGTATTTCGATGACCCGCCCGGACCCAGAGCAGATCCGGACCGTTGGGGTGGCGGCATACCGCTGCTTCTCAGTGGCCCGGGCGCAGAAAGGCCGATTGCCAAAAATGCTACCGATGAGCAGTTGGGGGTGTTCGGCTTCACCCAGCCGTTAATGCTGCTCACCCTGACCAAGGAGGACGGGGAGATTATACGCATCGAGGTGGGCGATGAGGTACCTGACGGCCATGCCCACTATGTTCGCGTGTCCGACTCTAATGACATCTACATCGTGGACGCAACCTGGTATGACGTGCTCGAACGCCTTGTCCTGGAGCCACCCTATCCTCCGGAAGAAGAGGAACAGGAGGACTAACCTCCTTCCTTTCTGGCAGACCATACTTAACCCCCCGAGTACAATAATGCAGTGCCCGCCCTACCAGCTATCCATGTTATAAAAATGCAGTACATCGGTGTCGACATCATAGAGATTGGCCGCGTTCATGAAGCTGTTGAACGGTGGGGAGACAGGTTCCTGAGACGGGTCTACACCGAATCCGAACTCAAGCGCTACGCGAAAAGCCCTTCATCCTTAGCGGCCCGTTTTGCCGGTAAGGAGGCAGTCGTGAAAGCCCTGGGGACAAGCGAAGGTGGCATCGGCTGGAAGGACATTGAAATCCTGGCCGAGCCGGGCGGCCGGCCCGTGGTCAACCTCTACCGCGGGGCAAAGGACTACGCTGACAGACTGGGCCTGGCAGGGATGACCATCAGCCTATCGCACTCAAGGGACTACGCGATTGCGTTTGTGGTGGGGGAGAAGGGGTAGAGGTGCCATGCCATGCACGCTGCATCAATGAAGATGTTGGATAGGCCAGACATGGAAGGAGGCGAAAGTTATGCCGGTATGTCCATACTGTAACCAAGAGATTACTAGGCTCT
>DAOUVG010000102.1 GCA_030667735.1 Dehalococcoidales bacterium | reverse complement strand
GGTCCATGACGGAGACTACCGACCGCAACTGACTACGGCCAGTGCAGGACGGTACTTCGTTGAGGGAGGCGCCATCTACATTCTATTCACTGGGATTTACAGCCGTGTAGGCACGACAGCAGACGGTGAAGGTGCGAAATACGTACACATGGAAGTGGGGCATGCGGCACAGAACGTGTATTTGCAGGCGGTCTCGCTGGGTCTGGGGACGGTGGTCAACGGGGGAATCGACGGTGACAACATTTGTAAAATCCTGAAACTCCCGGTAAACGAAGAGCCACTCTACTTCATGCCGATAGGGAAATTATAAGGTAACAGTTTTCCCTGAAGTTATTTAGTACCTCTGAGTAAAGACATTTCTCTATCTCTTACAGGGTGTTCAGGCCCTGCCTGACTTTCCCGACCTGATGTGTCTATTCTCATGGTCACCTCCCTGCGAAGGGGTAGTTTTCTTCTTGTGAAGTATTGCCACATCAGGAGGCGGCCAGTACCACAGCTAACCGCACAGGCTCTCTCCGGTAGCTGCCGACATCGGCTGTACCGGAGTATCACCAATGAACCGGACCAGTGCCTGAACTAGTTCAGGCACTTGCCGTATCTCCTGACGACGACTATAATGAATAGTAGTATTGTCCGGTGAGCCACTTCGCCGGCAACCAGTATTAGTGACGATAACCATCTGGTGCGACTGGTGGCCAGTCGTACCGGCAACATCAGAGAGGAAGGGTAATTAGATGGCTAACAACGGACCTGAGAACATCCGCAACCTGTCTCTGCTGTCCCACAACGGTGCCGGCAAGACATCCCTGTCGGAAGCGATACTATTTACCGCCAAAGTAGTCAACCGGCTGGGCCGGGTAGATGACGGCAGTTCCACCTCGGACTACGACCCTGCCGAACAGAAGCGCAATATCAGCATCAGCCTGAGCATGTTGCCCTACGAATGGCTGGGTAAGAAGGTCAACCTGATTGATACCCCCGGCTATCCTGACTTCGTCGGTGAAGTAATGTCCGGCCTGCGTGTCAGTGAGGGTGCCGTCGTTGTTATCTGCGCTGCCTCCGGTGTTGAGGTCGGTACGGAGCAGGTATGGTCTTACCTTGAGGAAAACAACCTGCCCCGGCTTATCTTCATTAATAAAATGGACCGCGAAAACGCCGATTTTCCCCGGGTGGTGGAAGGCATTCAGTCCAGGTTCGGCCGCCGTTGCGTACCGTTACAGGTGCCGATTGGTGCTCACAATGATTTCCAGGGAGTGGTTGACCTGATAGCCATGAAGGGATACACAGACACAGCCGGAACGGAGGGTGATATCCCGGATTCCGTACAGGGCCTGGTGGAAACCTTCCGGGAGCAAATGGTCGAAGCCGCTGCCGAGGTTGATGACAGCCTCCTCGAGAAGTATCTGGGCGGCGAGGAACTCTCACGGGAGGAGCTTACCGACGGGTTGCGACAGGGCGTGGTAGCCGGAAAGGTAGTCCCCATCCTGGTAGGCTCGGCGACAAAGAACATCGGCACCAGCTTTCTGATGGACGCTATCTGCAACTACATCCCCTCACCCGAAGAGAGAGACGTCCGCATTATCGGGGCTGACGGCGGTGAAGAGACAGTGCCTCCCAGCCAGGATAGTTCCCTGGCTGCCCTGGTATTCAAGACCAGCGCCGACCCATACGTCGGCAAGCTTACGTACTTCCGGGTCTATAATGGCTCTATCAGCAGCAACTCCCACGTATGGAACACAACAAAGGGTGAAGACGAGCGCATTGGCCAGCTGTTTGTCCTGCGTGGCAAGACTCAGGAACCGGTACCTGAGATTACGTTTGGTGACATCGGCGCCGTAGCCAAACTGAACGTAACCGGCACTGGCGATACCCTCGGTAAGCAGGACGACCCTGTTAAGATAGTCCCGGTCTCGTTCCCGAGTCCCATCTTCAGTGAAGCGGTTTATCCCAGGACCAAGGTTGACCTTGACAAATTGGGACCGTCTTTGACCAAGCTGGCTGAGGAAGACCTCACCCTTCAGGTCCGCCGCGACATCACGACAAACGAGACCATCATCTCCGGTCTGGGTGATACCCAGCTTGACGTAGCCGCCGAGAAGATGGAGCGCAAGTTTGGAGTTAGTGTAGACCTGGAGACCCCGAAGGTCCCTTACAAGGAGACGATTGCCGCAACGACAAGCGCTGAGTACAAACACAAGAAACAGACCGGCGGGCATGGCCAGTATGGGCATGTGCTGCTTGAGCTGGAACCTCTACCGCGTGGTGGCGGACGTGAATTCGTGAGCAAGGTTGTCGGTGGTACCATACCCAGGAACTATATTCCCGCAGTGGAAAAAGGATTCAATGAGGGTGTGCAGGAAGGCGTCCTCGCCGGTTACCCGGTGGATGACATCAAGGTGACGGTCTACGACGGTAGCTTTCACCCGGTCGATTCATCCGAGATATGCTTTAAGATAGCCGGTGCCGGCGCAATGAGGAAGGGTCTGGCCGATGCTCAGCCTATCCTGCTCGAACCTATAATGGATATCAGTATCAGAGCGCCGGAGGAGTATACCGGCGACATCATAGGCGACCTCAACACCAAGCGAGCCCAGGTACAGGGCATGAACCCGGAGGACGGTATCAACGTTGTGAACGCCCAGGTGCCGCAGGCCGAGGTGCTCCGCTACTCGATAGCACTCAAATCAATAACCCAGGGCAAGGGGACCTTCACCATGGAGTTCAGCCACTACCAGGAGGTACCTTCGGTTGTTACTCAGAAGGTAATCGCTGCCAAGAAGGCGGAGAAGGAGAAAGAACGGGTCTAGTACCCGTCCAGACAGAATAATATTAAGGGGACGGCTCTGTTGAGCCGCCCCCTCTTTCTTTGTAACCTTACTATTCACCGGTACAGGAGACTGCTTCGGCCTGCTGGCAAAGCCAGCAGGTTCGCTCGCAGTGACATCTCTGACCTGTCAGGCCAGTAGTCCCTTGGCTTTCTCCTTGAAGGCAGGAATAATCTTCTTCCAGTCGCCAACGACCCCGTAGGCAGCCTCCTTGAAGATGTTCGCCTCCGGGTCCCGGTTAATAGCGACAATGTTCTTGGAGCCGCCGCAACCGGCGAGGTGCTGACTGGAGCCTGAAATTGCCACGGCGATATACAGGTCAGGAGAGACAATTTTACCGGTAAGTCCCACCTGTATCGTATCCGGCACCCATCCGCTATCGCACGGAGGCCGGCTGGCACCCACCGCTCCCTTTAGCATCCTGGCAAGCTCCTCCAGCTCCTGGAACCCTTCCGGCCCACCGATACCCCGGCCGCCGGAGATAACTATGTTGGCGTCCTCAAGCTTAATACCTTTGATCTCTTCAAGGACAGTATCCTTGACAGTGGTCCTGATTGCCGATTCGTCCAGCCCGGCATCGATATTGACAACCTCACCCTTGCGGGCGTCATCCCTTTCCAGAGGCTCCCCCGCCTTGACCCGGAGGGTCGCCATCTGCGGCATGGATTCGGTGGTGTAGATTGCCCGGGCGTTCCCGCCATAGACCGGTTTTGTCATCAGTAGCTGTTTGGAGTCAGCATCTATCGCCAGCTCCACACAGTCCGTGGAGACCGATGTCTCCAGTCTGAAGGCCGCGCGCGGCGCCAGGTCTCGTCCCACTGAATTCTGCCCCATCAGAAGGATTTTGGGCATTACTTCTTTGGCTACCTTCTCCACAACCGGGACATAGGAATCCGTCCGGTAGTCCTTGAGCGCCGGGGCTTCGACCACGTAGACTTTATCGGCGCCGAAGGCGATTGCCTCCTGGGCAATTCCACTCACCTCACTGCCGACCAGAAGAGCACCAAGCTCCTCTCCCAGGTCATCGGCCAGCTTCCTGCCGACACCCAGAAGCTCGGTGGCTATCGCTGCCAGCTTGCCGTCAACAACCTCGGCCAGAATTAGAACACCTTTATTATCAGCCATCTGAATATCCTCCTTTGTACAAACCGTGATAGCAGACCTCAAGGACCGCTACAGCAGCTTGACCTCCGCGAGTTTCGCTGCAAGATTGGCACCGGCATCCGCCTCGTCCTCTCCTTCGATGATTTCGCAGGCACCCTCACGGACCGGCTGGAATAGCCGAAGCATCTTGACCCGACGTCCCGCAGCACCAATCTGAGCGGTGTCAATCTCCAGGTCAGCCGGGGCCCAGATAATCGGTTCCTTCCTCTTTGCCGACATGATGCCCTTGATGGTGGCATAACGGGGTTCGCCAAGCTCGTTGCTGACGGTAATCAGAGCGGGCAGCCCGACTTCAACGACTTCATAGCCGTCCGGGATTACACGCTCTACGGTTACCTTGCTGTCGCCGACCTCGACCTTCTTCGCCAGGGTAACGCTGGGCAGGCCGAGAATCTCAGCGATGCCGGAGCCCACCTGTCCGCTGTCCCAGTCAGCCGCCTGCCGACCGCAGAAGACAATGTCAAACTCGCCTACCTTCTTGATGGCCGCGGCAAGAGCGGCAGCGGTCGACCAGCTATCACCGCCATCGAACGCGGGGTCCTCCAGCAGGATAAGCTCATCGGCCCCCATGGAGAGTGGTTTCTTGACTACATCCCGCAGTAGTCCGGTACCCAGGCTTATGACCGTAATCTTGCCACCCTTGGCATCCTTGATTCTTAGCGCCGCCTCTATCGCCTGCTCGTCAAAGGGACTGATTACCGGCGGTACACCGGCTGGCGGCACTACCGAATTGGTCGCCGCATCAATCTTAAAACTTGCCGGCGGCGCTTCCGGGTCGATTACCTGTTTGACACAGACAATCATATTCATCGTGCACGATTCCTCCTTCTGTGCAGCGTTGACTCACCTCTAGTAAACCCTTACCCAATTGACAACTTTATCATCAAACGGAAACCAGCGTCAAGCAGAGGCGAGACAGGGTAATGTATCATTTTGAAATGCTTGAGCGATGGTCTGCGGTTTTTTTGTGGCGGACAAAAAGAGAAAGGTGAACAGAGATAACCAGGAAGGCAGCTAAGGCCAGGTGGGGTAAGCAGGTCTAAGAGTTATGGGTGAGGGGTAATTGCAAAGATTGTGATTACCTCCTTAGAAGGCCCATAATACCAAAATACTCTATACGTCGCTGGTGTCTTCTGTTGAGCATAAGCCTCAAAAACCTTCTCCCCATTTGGGCCTTTCAAACTTAAGAAGGGATGAGTTTGGAGACTTTTGTGCCGAAGATTACCAGCTAAGAATCCAAGCGTTTTCTTGACTGCTTTGTAGCGTGCCTTTTCTGCTGGGCTAGTCTTAAGTCGGTTAAAAGTCGCCTTTGCCCCGTCTGCCCACTCTAACTCAAACACGATGTTCGGCTCTATAAGGAAGCAAGGTCAACCTTTGATACCTTGCCATGCGCAACTTCGTCAAGCCCTTGCCGAACCAAAGCAAGTGCCTCGGGATTGGTGAATAGCCATGCTTCCGAAGCGGGGATTGTTACTTGTGGGTCTAGAACAATTTGCCCAAAACGGTTGCTGTGTATATGATATATAATGCCTTCCTGCACCAGGGCAGCGGGCAGAACTATTCGCTTCTTAGCATCTGGCTTTACACTACCAGTCACCCTGGTGAAATCTGTATCCTTTATTATAGTTGCCATTCTGACCCCTTTACATAGGTGGGATTGCTTTCCAAGTGGGATGTACCCACTACCTGTCATATTATACCATAGACAAAGCTTGTTTCAACCATTTTTCAAAGAATTTTATAAAAATGACTAAAACCCCTTGACGTATGCTTGATCTCCCGTTAAGCACGATAGAGGTGCTTAGACTACACCCTCTTCCTCAAGCCCGGCCAGGTCTTCCTTGCTGTACCCGAGGAGACCACAGTATATCTCCTCGTTGTGCTCTCCCACGGCGGGAAAAGACCGGTCTATACTGGTGGGTGTACCGGACATCCGTATCGGAAGGCCCGTCACCGGCATCTCGCCGCTGCCATCGGGATAGGGGACCTTTGCCAGCATCTCCCGCGCCTGGACCTGGGGGTCGCCGGCCACCTCGGTCTGCTCGTAGCAGATGCCGCAGGGGATGGGTATCTTCTCCGCAGCGGCAATCACCTCTTCGGCGGTCTGCGAGGCCACCCACTCCTCGACCACGGGGTCGATGATGTCATGGTGCTCCCAGCGGGCCAGGTCGCTGTCAAAACGGGGGTCTTCCGCCAGGTCTTCCCGCCCGATGGAGCGGCAGAACCGCCGCCAGATAGAGTTCGTGATGATGGCCAGCATTACCCACCGGCC
>DAOUVG010000007.1 GCA_030667735.1 Dehalococcoidales bacterium | reverse complement strand
GTGCTCAAGTAGCAGACCCTCCAACTTCTCTGTCGACATAAGGTCTAGCGCCGCACCTTGGAGCGTTAGTTTTAGCGTATCGTTAATAAGGGCTTCCACCCGTCTGAAATCTTCCTGCCTCTGGCTTCTCAACCATTCGTGCTTCTGGTCTCGCAACATCCACTCCCGTTGTTGTTTGGAGTTGCGAGCCTGCAACCAGTTTCCTACGAACACACCGGCTAGTGTGCCTAATACACCTAATACACCTATCAGTATTATCCAAATATCGTCATTCAAGCGAATCCAACCTAGCCAGCGCCTGCTCAATCCGCGCCAGGCACGTCTCCCTGCCAAGCACGACCATCGTCTCAAACAGGGGTGGTGCCGCCTTCTGTCCGGTAACCGCCGTCCTTAACGCACCGAAAAGCTGCCCGGCCTTCAGTTCCAGCTCCACCGCCAGGGGTCTGAGCAGTCCTTCCAGCGGTTCGGCGTCAAAGGAAACCAGTTCCACCAGCCGTTGCCGGGAGACCTCCAGAGCACGACGGGTAGATTCAGCGTCCATATTTTTGGGAATGAGCAGGGTGACATCGTAATCCAGGCAGTCCACGAAGAAGAACCGTGTCAGTAAAGGTACCTCAACGAGTGTCTTGACTCGTTCCTGGACAAGAGGCGCAATCTGCCGGACGTAGTCAACCGAAAGTGGACGCTCTACCTCGGACGGCAGCCCTTCTTCCAGAGCCTGCAAAACGCGTCCCAGGAAGTCCTCGGGACTCAAATTACGGATGTAGACGCCATTCATCCACTCCAGCTTCTCCGGGTTGAAGATTGCCGCCGTTTTACTGACCCGCGTCAGGCTGAAGTTATCGATGAGGTCCTGCCGGGACATCAGCTCTGTCCTGTCGTCCAGTGACCAGCCCAGCAGGGCGAGGAAGTTCATCATCGCCTCCGGCAGATATCCCTGCTCCCGGTAGTCGGTTATCGAAACCGCTCCGTGTCGCTTGCCCAGCTTGGAACGGTCCGGTCCGAGGAGCATCGGCAGGTGGGCAAACTCCGGCGGCTGATAGCCCATAGCATCATAGAGCAGGACGTGACGCGGCGTGCTGGAAAGCCACTCCTCGGCACGGAGTACATGAGTAATCTCCATCTCGTGGTCGTCAACGATGTTGGCCAGATGGTAGGTCGGATAGCCGTCCGATTTCAGCAGCACCATGTCATCCAGAGTGGAGTTCTTGAATACACTGTCTCCCCAGATGATATCGTGGAACCGGGTTTCCCCGGTGAGAGGTGTCTTGAAACGCACCACCGGGGTGATGCCTTCTTTCTCCTTCTTACTCCTCTCCTCCTGGCTCAACTCACGACAGTGACGGTCATAGCCCGGTGGCTGCTTGCGCCGGGTCTGGTCAGCACGCATCTCCTCCAGACGCTCCGGGCTGCAGTAACAGTAGTAGGCATCGCCCTGGGACACAAGGCGCCGGGCAGCCTCCTGGTACAACTCCAGACGCTGTGATTGGAAGTATGGACCGTAGTCGCCACCTGCCTCCGGCCCTTCGTCCCAGTCCAGCCCCAGCCAGCGCAGGCCATCAAGAATACCCTCAACGGCACCTTCTACCTTTCGGGCGACATCGGTATCCTCGATGCGGATGATGAAGACACCACCATTGTGCCGGGCAAAGAGCCAGGCGAACAGGGCGGACCTCATATTGCCCACATGGGGGTAACCGGTGGGACTGGGGGCAAAACGTGTCCTGACCGATGGACTCATAGGCTTTCTCCACAGGGCCAGCCGCTGGCTTCAGACACTGGTATCAGTCACGGCATTGCTCGCGACATTATTTACGGCGAGCTCTTATGACGTAAGTCTCGGCTATCTTGTCATGCCAGCCCTGTCTCCGGCTGTCAAAGGCAATCCATAAGTGGCCGATAAGGGCAAACAGGACGGATATAATGAAACCGAGAAACCGCATCACCGCATCACCCCAGCCAGTATCCTCGCCGGTGAAACGGACTATTTTGATTTTCATGACTATCTTCCCCGGGGTCTGGCCCCGCCAGCCCCAGAAGCAGATGAAATAGGCAACAACCATCAGGAACGGAATCAGAAGCGTCATGGTCCAGTATAATGCGTCCGCTTCCCCGTAGGAAATTGTAGCGCCCGCCGAGCCACCCAGCCAGCCACGACCGAAGGCCAGTGGCCAGAGGCCAAAGAAGACCCAGATGACCGCTCCCAGGATAGCACCGTCAATGATAATAGCCAGCAGTCTTATCCAGAAACCGGCGTAGTCAACGGTATAACTCTCACCTGCTATCTGCCTGGATATATTCATATTCTAACCTCCCGTATTACCGGGGCAGCACCTCCTTAGCGAGAGGAGGAACAGAGAGCACCCTTACGGCATCACCTGCTACGCCCAATTCTACCACCTTACGGGCTAAAACTCTAGCCGCCGCTGAACTAGTTCAGCCGATACCCGCCAGCGCCTGCTGCAGGTCAGCCGGCAGTTCGGATTCAAACTCAACGTGCTCTCCGGTAGCCGGCAGGCAGAAACCAAGGTGATATGAGTGCAGGAATTGCCGTGATAGATACGGTGAGGACACCCCATAGGTCGTGTCTCCCACCACCGAATGACCGATGGCAGCCAGGTGGACCCGAATCTGGTGGGTACGTCCGGTCTCCAGTGTCACCTCAAGGAGGGTATAGCTGTCAGTATACCTGACCACGTGATATCCGGTGCGTGCCGGCCGACCACGGTGCTCGGCAACCACCGCCATACGCTTCCGGTTGCGGGGGTCGCGCCCAATCGGCGCCTCGATGGCGCCATCTTCCGGCGAAAGACGCCCCCTGACCAGCGCCAGATAGACCTTGGCTACCGAACGGGACTTGAACTGCTCCGCCAGATTGGCATGGGCTACCCGGTTCTTGGCCACCAGCATCACTCCGGAGGTATCCATATCCAGCCGATGTACAATTCCCGGCCGAAGTGCGTCGCCGGTATCCGGCAAGGTAGAAAGATAAGCCAGAAGCCCATTCACCAGGGTATGGCCGGGGTGTCCCGGTGCCGGGTGTACCGGCAATCCGGCAGGCTTATCAATGACGAGCACGTCATCATCCTCGTAGAGGATACCGAAGGGGATGAATTCCGGCAGTAAGGTGCCGGGCTCTTCCGGGGGAATGCTTGCCGTTATCCGGTCTCCGGTGCTCAGCTTGAAGCCCGACCTGGCCACGACATCATTGACGGTGATATGGCCATCGGCAATGAGCTTCTGAGCATGTGTCCGGGATAGCTCCGGGCAGTTCTCAGCCACGTATTTATCAAGACGAACACCCGGTCTTTCAACGGTGAAGCGGTACACAGCGGTTCCAGCGCTCAACCTTACCCCTTTGGGCACATCGGTCTGCCCGTACCTACTGTTTCTCTGCCCTGGTCAGGCGCACCAGTGAATAGGCAACAATAATAACACCGACCACTATCGCCGAATCGGCAACGTTGAAAGCCGGCCAAACGCCGACATCAAGGAAGTCCGTCACGGAACCGAGCCTGAGCCGGTCAATCAGATTCCCGGTAGTGCCCCCCAGCATCAGGCTGAAAGCTATCATGTTGGGCATTCCCGCCAGAAATGGGTAGCTGCGACGCAGGAAAAGCACCAGGAACAGGAGAACAATGATTCCGATGGCGGCAACTATGGTCAGGATAAAGGACTGGCCCTGAAGTATACCGAAAGCAGCCCCGGTATTCTGGACATGCACCAGCCGGAAGAAACCCAGCTTGTATATGACCTCACCGACATCGAAGGAAGTCACCCAGGCCTTGGTGAGTTGGTCCGCGGCCACTATCAGTGAGACGGTGAAGAAAAGAACCGGCCCCCGCCAGCTACCCAGGAGAGAATCTGCCTTTTGCATTCTTTGCCCGAAGAGCCTTACAGTCCAGACACAGCTTGGCCTGAGGAAGCGCTTCGAGTCGCTCTATGTCTATAGGCTTGTCGCAATTCTCACACAGCCCGTACGTATCCTTCTCGAACTTTTTCAGAGCTGGCTCCACCTCGTTCAATTGCTCCCGTATCTGTTTCTCCAAGGCCAGCCGTCGTTCCAGCTCAAGGCTTTCTGTGGCTTCCTCCTCCCGCTTGCCGAAAGGACTCCCCTCTCGCCTCTCATCAGTCGGCTGGGCGGCAGCCCTCAATTGCTCCAGCTCTTCAAGCAAACGTTTCCGGTCGTTTACCAGACGAGCACGAAGTGCCTTAAATTCGTCAGCCACTATTGGCCTCCTCACGCCCAGCCGCAGGACTCGTATGGGCTGTATGGACTAAGCGATGATGGTTGCAGATATGTTATTATACTCAAGTGTTACTCAAAGAGCAATAGTATGGTGTCGATATGCCGATTGTGCCGACCCAATCGGCCCCAGCCTGCCGAAACCGGCGTTAATCCAGCATGAGACGCAACTGCCGGATGGTATTTACCGCCTGTGCCTGCCAGTGATTATTGGCGAAGACAAAGGTTTTCTCCGCCGTCTCATCCAGTCCCTTTATTCGGGTCAGCCATTCGCTGAGCTCTTCAGGGCTGTAGGTATAGTCGTACCGCTGATATGCATGTTCGTGCCGCCACCACCTGGCAGCATTGCGCCCGTGAAACCGGACGTAGCCAATGCTGCTGGTGACCTCGGCCACCGGCGGCATGAGGTTGGGCAGGTGCGGTTCATCAACGCAGCAGAAACCCATGTCCAGCTCCCGCAGCCAGTCGAACACCCCATCGTTCACCCACCGGGCATTTCGGAACTCGACCACCACAGGTAACTCACCGACCCTCTCCCGGAAGAGCCGCAGGTACTCCCGGTTCTGCTCATCCGGCTGGAAGCTATAGGGGAACTGTGCCAGGACACAGCCGAACTTGCCGGTATCTATCATAGGCTCAAGCACCTGGCAGAAGTTGCGAAAGACCTCGGCATTATCTTCCCTCTGGTGCGTCATCTCCTTATTTGCTTTTATGACAAACTGGAAATCGTCACCGGTCTTTTCCGCCATCGCCTTCAGGTTAGACGGTCGCGGCAGGGCATAGTAGGTTGAGTTCACCTCACAGGTGTTGAACTCCCGCGCATAGTAGACGAGCCACTCGCGCTTGGGAAGACCCGGCGGGTAGAAATGTCCTACCCAGTCGTCATAACTAAATCCGGAAGTGCCCAGGTACAGCATAATTCCAGTGTATCCTACCGTCCCTGGTTTGGCAACCCGTACGAAATATACGTATTCCCACGAGTTACTTCCCTCCTGTCATTCTGACGAGCACCGCGAGGAAGAATCTAACCCCGGGAGTCGAGATTCGGGACTAAACCCGGCCCCGCGCAATCTCAGGCCGCGAGACACTTCTACCAGAGTTGCGGTGGGCAGCAGCAGGCGGTAAAATCTAGGGCAGACGTACAGCAACCGGGAGGGAGACGAGGAATGACCGAAGAACTGGGAAAGATAGAGAAACCCGAGGTAGAACGCTTCAAGGGACAGAGAAAGCTCTACCTTGTGCCCCTGCTGTATATCGGGAAAGACTCTCCCCCGGACTACGTGGAGAGGTTCGAGCTTTACTGGCAGCAGGTGAATGAGCAGATTGCCAACCAGGAGTTGAAGATAGGAGAAGTCCGGCATGTCTATCACGAGTCAATTGGCCTCGGTGGTGAGGAAGGCCTTAATATCATAGAGCAACTGAGCCCGCCCAGCCACCGGATTGCCAGAGAGAAGTGCCAGGACGGTGCTCTTGTGGAGGCCACCGAGCAGGTTGAACTGGCCGACGAATGCCTTGACTGGGAGCGGTGTCTGCTGCTCGGTTTCCTCAGTCGCAGTGCGGCAGAGAAGGTTGCCGGGTTCTACCGCGAGGTTTCAAAGAAGCGGTACGAGCACATTTCCCGACGGATAGATGAGACCCTCGGAGATAACGAGGTGGGGATACTCTTCATACGTGAAGGGCACCCGGTGCAGTTTCCCAAGGATATAGAGGTGTTCAGCGTAGCGCCGCCGGCACTGGACGCGATTCACCGCTGGCTGCGCGACCGCTCTTCACAGGTTTCACAGGAAGAGAAGACGGAGAAAGAAGAGTGAGCGCTTAGCCTTCCTCCTCCCTGAGTAACTCCTCAACCTCTTTGGCCAGCTTCTCCCCTTCGCCCTCGGCAAGCCCTTCACTGTTCTCCAGCTTGCCAATGTATCTGTCCACGTCCGGAGACGAAGCCCTTATCCGGTCGATTCTCTCGTCCAGCGCCCTGGCCTCTTCATCAAGGTCGCTCAGGTCCAGGCCCAGACCCAGCCTGTGATTGAGGAACTCGAGGACCTTCTTGCAGGCAGCGGGATCATCAGATGACACCAGGTAGAAAGGGACAGGTGCCCAGAGATTCGCCCCGGGGATATTCCTCCTTCTTGCGGCCCACAGGAAGAAGGAATTAAGCGTCGGTCTCGCCCCGGGAGGACTCTCGTAGTTCACTTCCCTGGTAAGCCCATAGGGTCCCAGTTCCTCCTTCAACTCGCGGGAACTGACAGTAGCGAAGAACTGGCGGGGGGCGGAATGGGGCCCCAGAGCAACCATGCTGCCCACGGTGTAGAACTCCCTGACATGGCAGTAGTCCCGGGCTACGTCCAGCACCAGATTCATGAAACGGTACCATTCGTGGCTGGGAGGGGTGCTCTGGAACAGCACCAGGTCCTTCTCAGGACAGGCATAGAATCTGCTCTCGGGAAACTGGACCAGGTCATTGTCAATTGTCACTCCCCCCAGGGTGAAGAAGTCTACCGGTTCAATGTGGCAGAACGGTTGCCCGTCAAGTTTACTGACCAGGTAATCCGTCACCGACCAACCCAGCCCGGCGGCGTCCATGGACCAGGCAGCCACCAGAGTGGGGTTCCGGAACTCAGGCCTGGAAGAGAACTGAACAAGCTCCGTCATTGCCCCTTTTCTCCCCGCTGGAATAAATCATCGATGTGTTCCTTGAGCCATTGCTCTTCTTCGTCCGTAATTATTCCCGGCCGGGTCTGGATGTCCCGTTTTCTCTGGTCTATCTTCTCCCGCACCGCCGGTGGGAACTGCCGGAAAACGTTGCTGATTACACCCTCTATCTGAGTAACCATGCCTTCCAGGGCCTTCGGGTTAATGGGGACGCCGAGCGCGGAGCCAAGCACCTCCAGAACAGACTGTGATGCCCTGGGATAGGGAAAGGGGACCCGGGAGAGGTAGTCCGGTATCTCACCCATGAGGCATATACCCTCAAAGCCACGTTTCCTGGCGACGCCTGTCAGCAGACCGTTCAAGCCGGTGATGTTACCGAAGTCGCCCCTTCCTTCGGCCTCACTCATCAGCACCGTGTTGATATAACCCTGCGCCTCAGCCAGCACCCTGTCATCGGTAGCCACAGCCCAGACTCTTGGCTTTATTTCGTGATGGGTGAGGGCCACGGCGGCACCCGAGGTGTAGACTCGCCGGCAGCCGAACTGCTCGGCCACGTCCAGGACCAGGTTGGCCATCTCATAGGCCTTACCGCCTTCGGCATACATCCTGCCATGCTCGGAGGGCTGTTCTTCACCAATGAAGAGCAGCAGGTCCCTGTCATCGAGCCTCTTGTAGTAAAACTTGTTGCTGGGGAACTCCAGTTTCTCCAGCACACCACCCTTGATGACGACCTTATTGGGGTAAAAGAAGTCCCAAGGCTCGATGTCCCCCAGTGGTTCAGCACCGGTCTCCTGCCGCAGGGTATCCACGGTGATAACGCCGATGTTGCCGATACCGGGCCATCCGACGACCATATCCGGCTGGTGCAGCTTCGGCTCGGTAAACAGTCTTATCCCCACACTCACCTCCGTTCAAATGCCTCGCCCCTAATATTTTAACCATATATCGAGGAGGGGGCAAGTCAGGTTTGCCAGCGTGTCCCTGCCCCTAGAGCGTTACCTCGCCGCGAATGTCCTTCCCCTGCTCGAAATCATCGAGGAAGTCCAGCACCGCCTTTCGCCAGGCCTCCGGCTTGTAGCGTGAGGTAGCATGCCCGACACCTGTAAGGAAAGCATAGCGCCGGTTGGGCAGGGTATCACGCAGCCACTCCGCGGCGGGAAGCAGCCCTACGTCTTCATCACCGATAACGACGAGCGTGGGCATGGTCAACTCTTTGGTCCGCTCCACACCCTGTACCGCGTTCCGCATGACGAAACGGCTGGCATGGATAGAGCCGTTTACCGAAAAGTGGGACATACGCTCTATGTACTCCTCCTGGAGTACGGGGTCTTCAAGGACCGCCTTCGGAGCAAGACCGGTGGCTATCGAGCGGTACCCCTGCTCGACCACACCGTATTCACGCACAAGCCGCTCGCGCTCTTCCATCTGCCGGTCCATCTGCTCGCGCGGTACCTGCATCTGCGGGGAACGCACGCCAACACCGGCACTATCACACAGGATAAGCGCCCTGACCTTTTGCGGGTAGTTCAGGGCGAAGGCCAGAGATACGCCGCCACCCATGGAGAGCCCACCGATAATGGCACGCTCTATTCCCAGGTGCTCGAGCAGGCGGTTGACATCGGCCGCCATTATCTCCCATGAATAGTGGTCATCCCCCGCAGGGGCAGTGGTCATGCCATGCCCCCGGGCATCCATGAGGATAACCTGGTACTTCCGTGTGAGCCAGGGCAGGTGCGGGTGCCACATCTCGCAGCTTGACGTCAGGCCGTGATGGAGAAAGAACGGCTCCCCGGAACCGTAGACCTCGTAGTGCTGGTGAATGTCATCATAAGTAAGTGTCGGCAAAGTGAGACCTCCTTTTGCAGTAATAGGGTATCTTAGAACTCGTGTTTCTCAACTGTCAAGAAAATGAGCGCAACACCATCACCCCACCCGTTTTGACGGGACATGGTAGAATAGGGTCACCGCAGGCAGAGGCAGGTTGGCCCCGGAGGGTATTGTGCTACTGGAACTGATGGTCCGGGATGTCGGCATTATCGACGAGATAAACTGGCGGCTGGGCACCGGCCTTAACGTGATAACCGGCGAGACCGGTGCCGGTAAGTCGCTGGTGATTGATGCCATCGAGGCGCTGCTGGGAGCAAAACCGGATGAAGAGACCGTGCGCCACGGCGCTGATGCCGCCCGAATCGAAGGGGTCTTCGCCCTCAGCCAGAGCGTGAATGCGGCTCAACTGAGAGACCTCCTGGCCGAAAGGGGAATCGCGTTCGACGAAGAGACCCTGGTGATAAACTGCGAGCTTCGCCGTCAGGGACGGCGCGTCATCCGCGTAAACGGTCACGCAGTTCCCCGGGGAGTCCTGCAGCAGATTGGCCGTCTCCTGATTGACGTGCACGGGCAGAGTGAGCACCTTTCCCTGCTGGACAGGAAACGCCATCTCGATTTCCTGGACTCCTACGCCCACACCACCGGCTTCCGGGCCAGCTTCGCCGGGAAAGTCGCCGAGCTGCACCAGGACGAACAGGAGCTCAGGACACTTATCGAGAATGAAAAGGAAACGGCCCGCCGTGTGGAATTCCTGCGCTTTCAGGTAGATGAGATTGCCCGTGCGGAGTTGCGGGAAGGCGAGGATGAAGAACTGGAGCGGGAGCGGAATATCCTTGTCTCCGCCGAGAAACTGAAGGCGCTCTCCTATGAGGCCTACCAGAAACTCCGTGGCGACGATGTTCCCGGCCCCTCGGCAGCGGACACCCTGAGTGAAGCCGTCAGCGCCATGAAGAAGCTGGCAGAGCTGGACCCCGGCATGAAGCAGCCGCTTGAGTCCCTGGAAGCGACCCTCTACAGCCTCGAAGACGCCGCCCGCGAGCTCCGCGCCTACGGCGACCGCCTGGAGCACGACCCTGCGCGACTGGAAGAGGTAGAGTCGCGACTGGAGCTTATCAGGGACCTGAAAAGAAAGTACGGGCAGGGCATCACCGAGGTGCTGGCCTACCGGGAAAAAGCGTCCGTGGACCTGGAAGGTATTTCCCACTCTTCCCGTCGCCGGACCGGACTGGAAGAAACGCGCTCCCGCCTGAAGCAGGAAATGGGCCGGATGGCTGACGAGCTTTCCCGGTCGCGTTCTCAGGCTGCGGAACAGCTCAAAGTCGAGGTCCAGAAGGAGCTTCAGGCCCTGGACATGACGATGGTGGAATTCGATGTGAGCATAGAACAGCACCCCGCCGAGGACGGGATTCCCTTCCCTGGCGATGGGACTTATGCCTTCGACAGCACCGGCACCGACGTCGTTGAGTTCTTGATTTCCACAAACCCCGGCGAACCCCTCAAGCCACTGGCACGGATTGCCTCCACCGGAGAGATGTCACGTTTCATGCTGGCACTCAAGGGCGTACTCTCCGAGGTGGACAACACGCCGGTGCTGGTATTCGACGAGATTGATATCGGCGTGGGCGGCCGGAGCGGGGAGGTAATCGGCAAGAAATTGTGGACACTGGCCCGGAACCACCAGATTATCTGTGTCACCCACCTCCCCCAGATTACCGCCTTCGCTGATTCCCACCACCGCGTGCGTAAGGAGGTTTCCGGTGACCGTACCCTCAGTCGACTGGACACTCTGGATGGGGATGCACGGTTGGAAGAGATGGCAGCGATGCTGGCCGGCCCGGACTACACGCAGACCTCACTGGACGGTGCGCGGGAGCTTGTGCAGAGGGCGGAAGAGTGGAAGGGGAAATGAGGAATACCTGGCCAATCACCCCTCCGGCACAATACCCACCGGCCTTATCCAGGCGGCGCTGGCCTTGAGGAGCTTAATCGGGAAGCAGCAGACCTTGAAGCCGTAGGGCGGAAGTTGGTCAAGGTTGGCCAGCTTCTCCATCTGGAAATACTCCCTCTCGATGCCGGCAAAGTGGCCTTCCCATATCACCTTCCTGTTTCCGGTCTCCCGAAACTCCGCGGCCGCGTACTTGAACGGGCGGTCCCAGCCGGGGGCGTCGGTGCCGACCACCTTCACCCCCTGGTCCACCAGCCATATCGTCGCCTCCCGACCGGCGCCGGGGTACTCGCCGTACTGCGGCGTGTCCCAGGACTTGTCCGTGTCGGTCCTTATCAGAACGATGTCCAAAGGCTTCAGCTGGTAGTCTATCTTCTTCAGGGCTTCCTGGAGGTCGGCCACACCGATGACCTCTCCCGGCTTCTTGTGCCGCATATCGAGGACCACGCCATCGCCGTAGGCCAGCTCCAGGGGCATCTCGTCAATTGTCTTTGAGGGTTTCCCCTCGCTGGTCGGGTGGTAGTGCCAGGGGGCATCGATGTGAGTCCCGGTGTGCACGTTCATAGTGTAGATATCGACAGCCCAGCCGAGGCCGTCCGGCAGGTCCTCGGCGGTTATGCCGGGAAAGGCTTGCAGCATCCCCGGCACGCTCTCCCGGTGACCGATGTGCTGAATCTGGGCGCCCATTACGCCCTCCCCCTCCTTAATCTCCAGGCTCAAGTCTACAATCCTGACTCTCTCTACCATTTCGTCACGTCCTCTCTACGCCGCACTCGTCCGGAAACGCCAGGTGGCGATGATGCCGAATATCACTGCGAACACCACCAGGGCCAGCATCTCGGGAATCACGTCACCGAAGTCGGCCCCGAATAGCATCAGCTTGTTGAAGCCGGTGTTCGCCCAGCCGTGGGGCGTTATCTTGGCCAGGGACTGCATCCATTTGGGGAGGATAAACAGGGGCCACCAGCAGCCCCCCAGCGGTGCCAGTATCAGCGCGGCCAGCGTCCCTATGGAGCCGGCGGCGCGCTCCGTCTTGACCAGCGTGGCCAGCATCAGGCCGAAAGCCGCCGACATGATAGTCATCAGGATGGAAAGCAGTACCACGGCCGTCGGGGAAAGTCCCATGTCCATCTTGAAAATAAGTAACCCCACCGTCCAGAATATGACTATCTGAAGCAGTCCTTTCACAGCAGTACCGATAAACATACCCCCCAGGATGGACTCCCGCGCCACCGAGCTGGCCAGCAGCCGCTCCAGGGTGTGGTTCTGTCGCTCCCGTACTATCAGTGAGGCCGACTGCGCCGCGGCAAAGAAGACGAACATCACCAGGTAGCCCAGGATAACGAAGTTGCTCGGCTGTTCCGCCTTCACTTCGCCCACCTTTTCCGTCTCGTACTGTATCAGCGGCGGCACAGTTGAAGCACCACTCTGGGCAGAAACCGGCCCCATGATGGCCTGACCGATATCCGGCATCTCCCCGGTGGCCAGTCCCTGCTCCACCAGCAGCGCCACCGTAGTATTTGTGACCACCTGTTGTGCGCCCACCTGGGTAGCAATCGCCTGGGCCAGCCCGTAGAGGGCCATGCGGGTGTTGGTGGCCTCGGCATCCGCTACCACCTCAAGCCGGGCCCCGTAGCCCATCATTATTCCCTCGGTGAAGTCCTCCGGAAAGACCAGGAAGCCTCCCAGTTCCCCGTCTTCAACCTGCCGGCGGGCTTCAGCGTAGTCCTTGAGCCAGACAATCTCCGGCTCACCCGGTTGGAGCTGTGAGGGGTCTCTGGTCTCCATGGCAGTGATTATCTGATGGCTCATACCGCCGGCACCCTCGCGAGTTGCCAGGTGAAAGGCCAGCCGGTCATCTTCGCTACCCACACCTTCAAACATGAAGTAGAACACGGCCACGAAGAGGAAGGGGAAGAGTATGAAGGCCAGCAGGGCCGGCCTGTCGCGGCTGAAGCGCTTCAGGTCCTTGAGGGCAATAAAGGCTATCTGCCTTAGCTGTCTCATTCCGTCCTACCTGCCTCCGGGCATGACTTTGAAGAGCACCCGGCTGATGGTCAGCCCCACCACGGCAACCCCCGCCAGCACTCCCAGTTCCATCCCGACATCGGTCAGGGAGCCCCCCTGGGCTATTATCGTCTTAAAAGCATCGTTGGCATAGGTGTTGAGGGACACCCGGCTGATGGTATACAGTACCGAACCCTCGGAGATTTCGAAGAAGGTACCGCCCGTCATAACCATGCTCATAGTGAGGAAAACGGCAATCCAGGTCGCCTGGTCCTCGGTGCGGGCAATCGAAGCAATGATAAGCCCCAGGGCACTGGCTGCCGCCGCGAAAACGAGGGCGATAACCAGACACTCGATGAAGGCAAGGGGCGTGAACAGTTGGAGGACAATATAGCTCAGTCCCAGCAGGATGAGCGTCTGGAGGAAACCTCGCGAGATACCAGCCAGAAACTTGCCGAAGAATAGCTGCCCCACGCTCAGCCTGGTGGTCAGCAGTCGCTCCAGGGTACCAAGTCGACGTTCCTGCACTATCGCCTGAGCGCCCAGGGTAATGGCAAAGAGGACAAACATGGTTACTACGCCGGGCAGGAACTGGTTGACCAGGTCGGGACTGCTGCCCATCGTTTCCTCGGTGACTCCCACCAGCGGGTGTTCCTGCTCCCGTTCCAGGAACTTTTGCGTGGCAATTTCAATGCGTTCCCGGGAGATTTCCCTGCCGGCCAGAGAGCTACTCGCCTGACTGAGCACCGTGAATTCCTGGTTCATCCGCTCCGCCAGGCCCCTTACCAGGCTGGCCACTATCTGGCCTTCCTGGCCGCCGTTGCCCCTCTGCCTGAATAGTAGCTGCGTCTGCTCCCCCGAGACGAGCTTCGCGGAGAAGTCTTCCGGTATGTAGATGACCATCAACAGGTCGGACCTCTCCAGCTTACCGTCAGCCTCTTCCCGGGAAAGAAGTTCGAGGTCTACACTGTCCATCTCTTCCAGTTGCTCCAGCAGACGGACGGAGTAGCTGCCCCCGGGGTCCTGATTGACTATGTGAGCGGTGCCGTGGAACTCCATCTCCCCACCGAATGCACCGTACATCAGGGCAAAGGTAACCACCGGCAGGAGCAGGCTGAAAGCGAGGTCACCCTTATCCTGGAGGTAGATGCGGACTTCGTGTATCGCTACCAGTATTGCCTTAAACATGTCACTAGCCTGATGTTATTTATCCAGTAGTATGAGCCTGGCTTGACCGGCCTGGTCAATTGACGTAGTAGACTGGCCTAGTCCCGAAGGCTGCGTCCGGTCAGCTTCAGGAATACGTCCTCAAGCGTTACCCTTTCCGGTTCCCCGATTTGACTCCTGAGTTCATAAGGGGTGTCCAGGGCGATTATCTTGCCGCCGTCCATGATGGCTACCCGGTCACAGAGGCGGTCAGCCTCTTCCATGTAGTGCGTGGTGTAGAGAATCGTCATCCCGCCGTCACGCAGACCCTCGATTGTCTCGTAGATATTATTCCGTGACTGCGGGTCGACCCCCACCGTAGGCTCATCCAGAAAGAGCATTTCCGGGTGGCCCATCAGGCCTACCGCCAGGTTGACCCGCCGCTTCATGCCACCGGAGAACTTGTCCACCTTGCCCTTCGCCCTTTCGGAAAGACCCATCAGCTCCAGACGGGCCATCGCCTGGGCACGGGCTTCCTTGCCGCTCATCCCGGCCATGCGGCCGAAAAAGACGAGGTTGTCAAGCGCACTGAGGTCCTCGTACAGCGCCAGCTCCTGGGGGCAAACTCCGATTTGACTGCGGACGGCATCAGCTTCGCGTCTCACCGAATGACCGCCGATGATGACATCGCCGCGGTCAGGCTCAAGCACTGTCGACATCATCCGTATCGCAGTCGTCTTCCCGGCACCATTCGGTCCGAGCAGGCCGAAGATTTCACCACGGTAGATGGTGAAGGAGACGCCATCGACGGCCTTCTGTTCATTAAAACTCTTGTGAAGTTCCTGTGCTACCAGGTACTCTTCAGGCATGGCCTCACCTCCCTGAGGTGTCCGTCGGGACCGGACGTTGGTGGCGTTAGTGGATATTATATACGGTAGGTCAAGAGATGGCAACGGGTGGAGATCCCCGTCATTGCGAAGTGACTATACGAAGTCGTGGTGACCGAGCAGCCGCCAGGCCTTGACGACCACTGTAACGTAGGATAGCATAGGTGAATAAAGCCCTGCAGAGGTGATTCGGCGGGCATGAACAACGATACCGTAATCCACACCAGCGGCCTCACCAAGTACTACGGCAAACAAAGGGGCATGGTCGACATTAGCCTTGATGTCCGGCGAGGCGAAGTTTTCGGCTACCTGGGTCCCAATGGCGCCGGCAAAACGACCACAATCCGAACCTTGCTTAATCTCATCCGGCCTACCCGCGGTATAGCGACAATATTCGGGATGGACATACAACGGAAGGGGCTGGAGGTTCGACGGCACACCGGCTATCTGCCCGGAGAACTGAAGCTATACGACAACCTGACCGGGGCTGAGATGCTGCGCTACCTCGGGCACCTGAGCGGTGGCGTCGATTGGGCACACGTGGAAGCCCTGGCCTCCCGGCTCGATTGCGACCTTCTACTACCAATTCGCTCGCTATCACATGGGAACCGGCAGAAGATAGGTCTTATCCAGGCTTTCATGAATACACCCGACCTGCTTATCCTCGATGAACCGACTATCGGCCTCGACCCGCTGATGCAGCAAGAGTTTTACCGCCTTGTCAGCGAAACCAAAGCCCAGGGTCGTACAGTGTTCCTGTCCTCTCACATCATGCCGGAGGTAGAGCGTGTATGTGACCGTGTGGCCATTATCCGTGAGGGACGCCTGGTAACGGTGGAAGACATAGACAACCTGAAGGCTCGTGCAATACGGCGCCTGGAAATCCACTTTGCCGGACCGGTCTCCCAGGAAGAGTTCACTGAAATCTCCGGTGTGAAGGATGTCCGTGTGCACGACTCTGTCCTTACCTGTACCGTAGTCGGTGAGCTTGATGCGCTGGTCAAGGCAGCCTCTCAGGCCAGGGTGGTCAATATCATCAGTCACGAACCCAGTCTGGAAGAAATTTTCCTGGACTATTACAACGAGGAAGAAAGCGTTGCTGAGTAGCATATTCTTAAAGACCCTGCGGGACCGGCGCCGCTCCCTGTTATTCTGGGGAATCTGTTTCGTGCTTCTCGCCGTAATGGTGGTGTCGTTGTACCCCTTGATAGAGAGTTACAGCGCCATCCAGGATTATATGGAGTTACTCCCCGAAGAAGTCATGGCTCTTTTTACCGGAGGCATAGACGACTTCACATCTCCGGAAGGTTATCTCCACAGTGAGCTGTTTTTCCTGGTATTCCCCCTGCTAATCCTGGTTTTCGCCATTAATTTCGGGAGCAGCGCCGTTGCCGGGGAGGAGGAACAGGGTACGCTTGACCTGCTGCTCTCCAATCCAATACCACGCTGGAGACTGGTACTGGAGAAATTCACCGCTCTGGTATTCAGTATAATGCTGCTGACTTTACTCTTCTGGGGAGCATTGGCAATCAGCGGTCATGCTGTTGACATGGGTCTTAATCTCTCCAGATTGGGGGCAATATGTTTCAGTGCCGCCCTGCTCGGAGTTACCTTCGGTGCAGCAGCCCTGGCCGTTGGTTGTGCCCGTGGACGCCGCGGTCTGAGTATGAGTGCAGCCGGAGCACTCGTTGGATACAGTTATCTTCTCAACGCAATGGCACCTCTGATTGACTGGCTCGAACCTTTCCAGGTACTCTCTCCTTTCTACTACTATATCGGTGCGGTCCCGCTCATCAATGGTCTGAACGGCACCCATGCAGCAGTACTTGCTGGACTAACCGCAGTCTTTTTAGCTGCGGCAATAGCCACGTTCTGGAAACGGGACCTTGCCGTATAAACACCTTACCCACAATATAGTCCTAACAGGGAAGAGGAGGTAATAAACATGGAAGTACTGGCTTCGGGTACCGCGAATTTCCGCATGCCCGACCCCGATGGGCACCGTGAGTACCTGCGTGAGCACCGCGCCCGGGGGCTGGTGGACAGACGGATGACCGAGCAGGAGGCGGTGAGTAACCTGGTCAACGATGGCGACTATCTCTGCTACGACTGCACCCTTATCCAGCGCGGGCCTAGTGCCCTTATCCGGGAAATAATCAGGCAGCAGAAGAAGGACCTCTGGGTAGGAGGCAGGTTTACCTACCTTATCGTTAACCTGCTTGTCGCCGGGGGCTGCGTCGGCAAAATAGATGTCGGCTACATCGGCGTGGGCCGTGCCCTGAACCGCGTCCTCGATGAAGGTAACATCGAGGTCAACGAATGGAGCAACTCCGCGATGACGATGCGGCAGCTCGCCGGGGCGATGGGGATACCCTTCATCCCCATCCGGTTTTTCGGCGGTTCTGACTCCTTCGAGCACTCGGGGGCCAAGCTGATAAAGGACCCCTACACCGGCAAAGAGGTGGTCGTTGTCCCGGCACTCAATCCTGACGTCGGGATGGTGCACGTGCACCAGTGCGACATCTACGGTAATGCCCGTATCTTTGGCACCAGTGTCTCCCCGTACGAGACCGCCGCTTCTTCCAGGAAGGTCATAATCTCCACCGAGGAAATTATCGATACCGAGGAAATCAGGAAAGACCCTTCAAAGACGACCATCCCCTACTACCTGGTGGACGCGGTCGTCGAGGCACCTTTCGGGGCGCATCCCGGTGAGGTGCCCGGGCTATACGCCAGCGACACCGAGGCGGTTATTGAGGCGTTCCGTGCCTCGGGCCAGGCAGACCCGGAGGCGATGAAGTCCTATCTGGAAAAAACCGTTTACAGTGTGGCTTCCCACGAAGAGTACCTGGAGAAGGTGGTGGGGATTTCACGCTTGCTGGAGCTGAAGCGCCGGGCAACCATCAAGGAGGGCTACTACCAATGACTACCAGTGCAACTTCATTCTCTGAGATTGAGGCAATGCTCTGCACCTGCGCCAACCTTGTTGAGGAAGACAAGGTCTACTGGGTTGGCGGCGGGGG
>DAOUVG010000056.1 GCA_030667735.1 Dehalococcoidales bacterium | reverse complement strand
TCCGGGAGTGCATACTCCATCCCGCAACCACGCATAGCCTTCGAGATGGAAGAATCGATGGCTGTGGGAACGTCAATCAGCCCCGGCGAGACGGAGATTGGCCTGACTGTTCAGGTTGCTTACAGTATCTCGAACTGATAATAAGACTGGATAATGCGGGAGGGCTGGTACTGTACGGTACCAGCCCTCTGCTGTTCAGGGAGCCTCAGGATACTCCCGATGAAGACATATACAACTACCTGCTTTGATTTGCGGGAGCCAGGGGGTTATATTGATAGTATTGCATAACCGGAAAAGGAGGATGAGGGGGATGGATTCTGCTCTTGAGGGCATCCGGGTAATTGACGTATCTCAGGTAGTGGCTGTGCCAATGGGTGCCCGGCATCTGGGGGATTTTGGTGCAGACGTAATACATATTGAGCATCCTCAGCGGGGAGACTTCTGGCGAAGCCACCAGGCAGGGCATGGGGGTGGTAATGGTGTCCCTTCTACAGTCAACTATAACTGGGAGGCCTTCAACCGAAACAAGAAAAGCGTTACTCTGGACCTGTCCAAAGAAGGCGGCCGGGAAATCATCTACAAACTGGTGGAAAAGGCTGACGTGTTCGTAACCAATCTACGTATGTTTGAGAGGGAGAGGTACGCACTGGAATACGAGACCTTGAGCCGATTGAACCCGAGACTCATCTATGGCTCCATAACAGGCCTCGGTAAGAAGGGGCCTGAGCGCAACCTGCCATCATTTGACCAGACTGTCCACTGGTTTCGGTCAGGGGTAACGCATATGCTGACACCGTCCGGAGCCTCGGCCATTGGCTTTCGCGCTGGTTTTGGAGATACCGTAGCCGGGCTTGGCCTGTTTGCTGCGGTTATGACGGCACTATACGTGCGGGAAAGGACCGGAGCAGGGCAGGAAGTAGACCTGTCCCTCTTCCACACCGGGATGTACCAGCTCTCGTTTGATATTGCGGGTGCTCTGATAACCGGCCAGGACATGCGAGATATTGCACCGGGTCAGATGGATGAAGAGGAACCGAGGGTGAAGCGCTACCGGGAACTGGTAGCTGAATCCGAGGCAGTGTTCAACCGCCTCCATGACTTCATGAAAGAGAATGCCCCCAACCCGATGTCAATGGATCATACCACCGGGGACAACAGGATAATACACATCAACGTGCTGCAACCCGACCGTTACTGGGCAAAGGTCTGCCGGGCCCTGGGTCAACCGGAGCTGGAGCATGACCCCAGGTTCGAGAATCACGAGGCCAGGCTTGAGAATCACCTTGCCCTTTACACCATTATCAGAGACGCTTTCAAGAGCAGACCACTCGAGGAGTGGAAATTACGTCTCACAGAGGCCGGTATTCCTTTTGGCGCACAGCAGAAGCTCAGCGAAGTGATCAACGACCCTCAGGGAAGGGCAAATGATTGCTTTGTACCTTTTGACCATCCCACCTACGGACGCATTGAAGTGCTGGATAATCCTCTTAATTTAAGTAAGACCCCGTCCAGTGTCAGACTACCGGCACCTGAGTTCAGCCAGCACACTGAAGAGGTCCTTCTCGGGCTTGGCTACAGTTGGGAAGATATTGCTCAGTTCAAGGAGCAACAGGTCATATAAGATTGGACTGCACCCATGCGACTGGACAGGTATGACCTTGATATTCTTGCTGGCTCTTCTGTCATAGTAACCGTAAGCTCAACTTGACAAAGCTGCCAGGTTAACCTAACATCGGGGGGCTGGCAGTAGACCATGACTAGCCGGCAATCATCCTTTATGAAAACCGATTTGAGTATGGCCCCACCGAATTGCGCAAACAGCGCCCTGCGTAAGCTGCCTGGCATTGGTATGCCTCACTGTCAACCCAAAAGGCAGTTCCCTCATGCCCCGTTCGACCGCCTGTAACCCTGTCTGAAGTTTTAGCTTCCTTGTCTCACGTTCGCTGTGCTACTTGGTCTATCTGGCGTAGCCAGAGATGTATGGAGTAATTCATGGTGGAGAAGAATACGAGCGTTTCTGAAAAGCAACGGCACCAGTGGCCACGGCCCCAGGTACGAAAGGCCGTCATACTGGCCGCCGGTGTGGGTGACCGGCTGCGTCCATTGACGGACCGGCTGCCGAAATGCCTCGTACCGGTAAACGGAGTGCCGATCCTCTTCAACACGCTGACCCACCTGGCAGACTCAGGGATAAGAGAGACGGTCATCGTAGTTGGTCACCTGAAGGAGAAAATCCTTGAGCGCATCGGTGACCGGTTCCGGGGAATGAAGATAACATACGTGGAGTCGGACTGCTACACTACCACAAACAACATCTATTCTCTATGGCTTGCCCGGGAGTACCTTGATGAAGATGTACTCCTTCTCGAAGCTGATGTGTACTTCGAACGAGAGTTACTCGACAGCTTGATGTGTGCCAGAGGAGAAAACCATGCCGCGGTTGCACGGCACCAGCCGTGGATGTCCGGGACTGTGGTCCGACTCGATAAGCACGATAACATCGAGACCATGGTAGAGTCCATGCACCAGGGACCCGGTTTCGATTACTCGAACACCTTCAAGACCATCAATATATACCGCCTCGGTGGCCGTTTCCTGCGCGAGAACTTCCTGCCTTGCCTCGATGCTGCCATTGCCTCGGGCAACGTACACGACTATTACGAGACGGTGCTGAACGAACTATGCAGCCGGAACGGGCCAGCCCTGGCCGCCGTCCGCTGTGATGACATCAGTTGGATTGAAATCGACAACCAGGACGACCTGACAGCAGCCAACTACCTGTTCGCCAGCCAGGAGCAGCGCTACGAGTACATATCAAGTCTCCACGGTGACTACTGGCGCTACGACTTTATCGACCATGCTCTCCTCTACAACCTCTACTTCCCACCCGAAACTTTGCTCAATGACCTCTCCAATCATCTGCGTGACCTCGTACTCAACTACCCCAGTGGCCAGAATGTTATTGCCAAACTGATGGCAACACTCATCGACCAGCCATCGGAACGTATTATCGTGGGTAACGGTGCCTCCGAGTTGATTAAGGTCATCGGTCGGCGACTCGAGCGGCGCCTCATCGTACCGGTCCCGTCCTTCAATGAGTGGGTTAACGCCGTACCGGAAGGGCTTGTCACCGAGTCGGTGCTCGATCCGCCCTCTTTCCAGCTTGACGTGGAAAGGTTCGCACGTGAGGCGGTCAACTGCGCTGCTGACATCGCCATCGTTCTGAACCCGAACAACCCGACTTCTCTCGCGGTCCCGAAATCCGACCTCACCTGGCTTATCGAACAACTGGCGGAGAGGGATATTCTGCTCATCATCGACGAGTCCTTCGTAGACTTCATGGAGAATGCAGGGGAAGCCACTATGGAGGCTGAGACCGGGCAGTACCGGAACCTGGCGATAATCAAGAGCCTGAGCAAGTGCTACGGTATTGGCGGGCTGCGTCTCGGCTATCTGCTAACGGACAACAGTCAATTCGCCAGTGCGGTTCGCGAAGAGATTCCCATCTGGAACATCAACGGCTTTGCCGAGGCATTCCTCCGGCTCGCTCCGCGCTATCGTAAGGAGTTTGCCCATAGCTGTGAGCTCGTCCGGGGTGCTTGTAATGGTCTCTATCGACATCTCAGCACTATCCCTGGGTTGACCGCGTATCAGCCGGACGCTAATTTTGTCCTCTGTCGCGTACCTGATGACGCGATAAGCGGCCCGGAACTAACCCGGCAGTTATTCATCGAACACAACATCCTGGTCAAGCACTGTGCCGGCAAGACGATGCCGGAAGCCGACCGCTACGTGCGAATCGCCTCCCGTACCGAGGTTGAGAACCAGGTACTGGTGGAGGCACTCGCGGGCCTTCTCTGCCAGAAGGCCTTCAAAGGGACGCAGAGTAAATGATCGCCAGGGAGGGGCACTATCGTCCTGCGTAGGTGTAGCTTGCGCGCGTCACGCGGGCACCTGATAAAGCTTCTCAGAGCTACGGTATACACGTAGAGACCGGGCAGGATACCGAACTCCTCGGGGCGCATATCAGGTGATTCCTGAAGGCGGTGCCGGACCGTTTTTCAGTACTATAAAGACGTTACCTGTACAGTATTTCAGCGTTACGCAAAGGTCCAGGAAAGGGAAGCTGGGATTGAGATTGCACGAAGCAGGTAAACACAGTGATTTGGCACGACACTCAAGGTCTCACAGGAACAACATGGGAGACTGAGTCGGATAGCCGAATAGGAGGGACATCTGAAGATGAGCTATAAGCGAGCAGTAACCGAGAAGAGGAAGTACAGCAGCGAAGAGCTTCACGACATATACAACCGGTTTTCTTGCCAGTGTGACGAGAGTGGGATGTATGACCAGTTCCTCGTCCCCGAGAAGGCAGAGGGATTGTACGTCTGGTTCAAGGACCAGAGTGAGCCATATATGGACCTGGGAATGGGCTTCTCCGCCCTGAACTTCGGACATCAGCATCCAAGGATTAGAAGGGCGGCCGAGGAGGCGGTAAGAAAAATCGACCATATTCACAGCTTCAACAGTGAGAGTAAACTCCTTCTGAGTAAGGCTCTTGCAGAGAAGACGCCCGGGACTCCGAACAAGAAGGTATATTTCCCCGTGGGTGGGGCAATGGCCGTAGAGACTTCCATCAAGCTGGCCAGGGCATATACCGGGAAAACCAAGCTGGCCTGCTTCACCGGAGCATTCCACGGATACTCCTATGGTGCGATGATGGTTACCGATGACGCTATAATCAACAAGCCACGGTACTTTCCCTACCCGGGAGAAGTAGTACGACTTCCCTACGCGGATTGCTATCACTGCGACAGCAGCTCTGAGTGCCGTTACCAATGCCTTCGGGTAGCCGAGCAGCGTCTCGGCCAGGACAAGGATATTGCTGCGTTGATAATCGAGCCTGTCCAGGGACACTCCGGGTTTATTATTCCTCCCAGAGATTTTATATTCGGTCTGAAGAAACTATGTCAGGAACGGGGTATACTGTTTATCGATGATGAAATTCAGGTTGGGATGGGGCGCAGCGGCAGGTTGCTTGCCATTGAACATTCGGATGTTGAGCCTGATATCATCCTGCTGAGCAAGTCCCTGGCTGGTGGTTATTATCCACTTAGCGCCGTCATTGCCCGGGCAGAGATATGGGACTGCATCTCCCCCACAGGTTCCGGCATTGGTTCGACGTTTGTAAACAGTCCGTTAGCGACACACATTGCCCTGGAAGTACTGAGAGTCCTTGAAGAAGACGGCCTCATAGAGAATGCTGAGAGAGTTGGCGACTACTTCACTGAAAAACTGAAGTGCCTGGAGCGATTCGGGAATATCGATAATGTAACCGGTCTTGGATTGCTACAGTCCTTTGCGGTGGTGAAGAGTAAGGAAACAAAGGAACCCGCTCCGGAAATAGCCAGGAAGATCCGGTCTGAGGCGCTAAGACAACACCTGATAATCCTTTGTAGCGGTATGGAACAGGATAGAATTAAGCTCACATTGCCCCTGTGGGTAAACAAAGAAGATATTGATATGATAATCAAGAGGCTGCAGGACATCATGGCTTCGGTGGTAGTAGGGAGTTAGGCTCGGAGATACCAGCCTATCAAATCGCCGGTACACTAGTACCCTCTCTTCTTGTCTACCACGTTAAACAACCTGTCGCCATTCAGATAACGCTTGAGATTTTCTGCGAACAATTCGGTTGCGAGTTCATATTCGCATTCGATGTCTCCAGAGACGTGGGGGCTGAGGATTACATTGGGGAGTGTCCACAATCGGCTGTCGGCCGGTAAGGGTTCGGTGGCGAAGACGTCAAGTCCGGCGCCGGCAATCCAACCCTCCTCTAGTGCACGAATCAACGCCTCTTCATCGACCACATCACCCCGGGCAATGTTGACCAGATAGGCAGTAGACTGCATGGTCCGGAGTTCCTTCTCACCGATCAGTCCATTCGTTTCCGGGGTAAGCGGTACGGATAGCACGACGAAATCACTCTCAGCAAGTAACCGGTGCAACTGGTCTCCGGGCAGCAGTATGTCCACGTTTTCGGCACGTGTTGTCTGCTCCGTCACCCTGCGAATCGCTATCACCTTCATACCGAAGGCCTTGGCCAGCCTGGCCACCTCTCTCCCGATAGAACCTAACCCGACAATCCCCATTGTTTTCGAAAGTAGCGTGGACGTCTTGAACTTCTGCCACTGCTTCGCTTGCTTCAGATGAAAGCATAATGGCAGTTGTTTGACCAGCATCAACGCTACCCCGAAGACAAATTCAGCGATTGGCGTTGCACTCATACCCTTGATATTTGTCATTATCACCGGACTCTTCAGAATATCCTCGGTCATGAGATGGTCAACCCCGGCGCTGAGTACCTGGATCCATTTCAATCCGGGAGTACGCCCGGCAAGGTCATCTGGAAGGTCTAACCCGAAGATTACCTCTGTATCAGCCAGCAGGAGATTGAGTTCATTCCTGGCAGCAGAGTCCCCCATCCGTTCAGCACAGAGTAAATCCGAGACATCCACAACCTTGACACGGTGACTGACCGCCTCAATCTGCCTCAGACAAGCTTCCCCTACTGGAGTGGTCACCAGTATGCGAATTGATACTCCTGGCATATGTGTCCTTCCCGCAGCTAACCCGTACCGCCTTCGGCCAGCAGATGCTCTTCACCCGGTCGGTAGATGTAGCTCTGACCCGGTCCGATTCTTTCCGTGTAGAGAACACCCTTGTGGTCGTCGAACCTGACCACAAGGGCATAGTGGTCAACTCTGGGTAAGTAAAGCCTGACAACTCCCCGTCTGTTGGATCGGGAAGTACCCAGTCCGGCGACCGATATCTCGGCCCCGCTCACCGGTTGGCCTCCCTGGTCCAGTACCAGCACGGTGGCCGCGTGTCGTGACATCATTCTGGCTATCAGCTGCTTTAATCTGCCCGCTCGACCGGGGGCGGGTGTGTCCGGAATGAGAGCCAGCACATCCTCCTCATAGTCCCCGGCCTGTTTCGGGACACGCCAGTCCGGGCCATACTTGACCTCAAGGTACCCCTCGGGTGGATTCGGCACGAGAAACCTCTCACCGAGGAACTCTACTTCTTTCAGGTCAGTAAGCAGGTGGACCGGGATGCGGATTCCCGGATACATGAATACCGCATTATCAAGCACCCGGTAGCAGTTCCAGTCAATCCTGACGGAATCCTTAACTATCGGCACGTACAGAGAGTAGTCAAGCCGCTCGATTCTGAGGAGAAAACCTCGCTCTCTGAGTGTTTGCGCCACCGATTCCACTGTTTCCTCACTGAGACCGTGCATTCCGATTACAGAACCGACATCGATATCGTCATCCCACGGAATGAAGGCATTATCCCTGATTGCACCGAGGCACGTCCCCTGACGAAGGAAGAAGGTCACTCCGGCTTCGTCCATGACCTCTTTTACCTCGAGCAAGACCCTGGTCGCAACGGGTATGTCTATCGGCTCCAGCAGACCCAGAATTCGTTCTAGTTCTGCTTCATCGGCTGGACTGAGTTTATCCATTATCCTCCTCTGTAACTTGAAGACTTGCACGGCATGGCATGAATGCAATGGTCCTGTATCACCAGATACCGGACCCTTCATTCAGTGAGGCTCCGGTAACGGAAGTAAGTCTATTCGGAACACACAGGGCTTGTCAACACTGGACTCCAGTCCCTGCCCCGGGGACTGGCGGGACCTCTGTCAGTCGACTACCCGGAAATCGAGCGTGAATTGCCAATACCTGCGAGTTGGTATTTAGAGAATGTTTCGAAAATTGCCCCCGGTTTTTATGTTCTGTTTAGGGCTCCGGCCGTATTCTGATAGTAGAGAGCAAGGAGACGAGTTGAGCAATAAAGAGTACTGAAAGGCTCCAGCTCAAGACCCCAGTAGACAGTCGCCTTACCTCTTACCGCCGAAACAGGACACCGCAGCGTGACGCACTGCGGTGTCCGTCATTTTACCAGCACCTATAGAGGGCTGCTTGAAGTGCTCAAGGTCTTCCTGCTGCCTTCTGATTACTACTTCTTCCTGAAGCTCAGTATCCGGGCTTTCCCTATCTCTCCGGCATAGCTGATGATTGCTTCATCAAGTTCCTTCTCCAGGTTGAAGCCGGTACTTTCTACTTCCTCTTTGACCTCCTGC
>DAOUVG010000101.1 GCA_030667735.1 Dehalococcoidales bacterium | reverse complement strand
CGGGACTGGCATATCACTCCTTCTGTCAAAGGAGAGAATCTCCTGCTGACCTTCAATAACATCATAGAGCGGACCAGGTTCGTTGGAATCATGGGCGATATTCTGGCCAGGCTAGAGCATGCCTGGGGTCAACCGGTGGATATCGAGTTCACGGCCTACATTGACGGAGAGGACAATGTGAAGATAAACTTGCTGCAGTGCCGTTCGCTACGTGTACCCCGCTCGGTGGGGGCGGAGGTCACCATCCCGGAAAACCTTCCCCGGGAGCAGGTACTTTTTCGTTCTAACCGTGCAATAAGTGCCGGTTTGGTCAGCGACATTCGTTACATCATATACATTGACCCCCGGAAGTATACCCGGTTAGCCAACTTGCAGCAGAAAAGGGCTCTGGGCCGGGCAGTTGGCAAACTGAATGAGACACTGCACAAGCGGGAGGGCAGGTTCATGGTAATGGGGCCAGGCCGCTGGGGCAGCAGCAATATCGACCTTGGCGTCAACGTAAGCTATGCCGATATTCGGGATGTAGCGGTGCTGGTAGAGGTTGCCCGTGTGGAGGCGGGGCATGAACCTGAGGTCTCCTACGGGACTCACTTCTTCCAGGACCTCGTTGAAGCGGAGATACTCTATCTCCCGGTCTATCCCGACGATGACAGCACTGACTTTAATACGGAGTTCTTCACCAGGTCACCTAATATACTTAAAGACCTACTGCCGGAACTCAGCAATCTTGAGGAGGTGATGCATGTGATAGATGTAAAAGCGGTCACAGGTGGTAATACGGCGAAGGTCGTTGCTGACCCACAGAACCGTCGTGCCATCTGCTTTCTGGATAGAGAATAACCTGAACCATTTATATATTTATATAGGGAGGGAAAAAGAAGATGAATCTGCAAAGACCAAATGCCAACGATGCTACCCAGAGTGCCAATCGCTCTAAAAGTGTGGTTCCGATGAGCGGATTGTGTACCCGCTGTGTTGACGGCTGCACTGGAAACTGTGAGGTATTCAAAGCAACTTTCCGTGGCCGGGAGCTACTCTACCCCGGGCCCTTTGGTGATATTACTGCAGGTGGTGATAAGGACTACCCCATTGATTACTCACACCTGAATATACAGGGTTACGCCCTCGGGACTAAGGGGCTACCGATGGGTGTTACCGGAGATTCCGATACGGCGATTTTCCCGGCCGTGAATACAGAGACGGGGTATGGTTGGGATAGTAAGGTCAATATGACCCTGCCGATATTTACCGGTGCCCTTGGTTCTACCGAGATAGCCCGGAAAAACTGGGACCACTTTGCTGTCGGCGCTGCACTGAGTGGGATTACGCTGGTGTGCGGTGAGAATGTCTGCGGTATTGACCCGCAACTGGAACTTGATGGCAATGGCAAGATAATATCGTCACCGGATATGGACCGCCGCATTGAAACATACCGTCGTTACCACCGCGGCTACGGCGAGATTCTAGTACAGATGAACGTCGAGGATACCCGGCTGGGAGTTGCCGAATATGTAAGGGAAAAGCATGGGCTTGATAGCATCGAGCTTAAGTGGGGTCAGGGTGCCAAGTGTATTGGTGGCGAGATAAAGGTTGACAGTCTGGAGCGGGCTCTGGAACTACAGAGGCGGGGCTACATCGTCACCCCTGATCCATCACATCCGATAAACCAGGCGGCATACGAGGATGGTTCCCTCAAGGAGTTTGAACGTCACAGTCGACTTGGCTTCATTGACGAGGAGAGTTTCTATGCTGAGGTCGAGCGTCTGCGTGACCTGGGGTTCAGTCGTATCACCCTGAAGACGGGTGCCTACGGCCTGCGTGAGCTGGCAATGGCCATCAAGTGGAGCTCAAAAGCCCACATTGACCTTCTCACTATAGATGGTGCTCCTGGTGGCACGGGCATGAGCCCGTGGCGCATGATGGAGGAATGGGGTATGCCCAGCCTGTATCTGCACTCGGCAGCCCAGGAGTTCGCTCAGAGATTAGCCAACCGGGGGGAACGGGTGCCTGATATTGCCTTTGCCGGTGGCTTCAGCAGTGAGGATGGCATCTTCAAAGCGCTGGCACTCGGGGCACCGTTCGTGAAAGCAGTGTGTATGGGAAGGGCACTGATGATTCCGGGGATGGTCGGCAAGAACATCTCCCAGTGGCTCAAAGAAGGCAAGCTGCCAAATACTGTGGGCCAGTATGGCTCTACCCCGGAGGAGATATTTGTCTGCTATGAAGAGATCAAAGACCTCGTCGGCGCCGACGAGATGAAGAATCTGCCAATGGGCGCAATGGGCATATACAGCTATAGCCAGAAGCTCAGAGTAGGTCTGCAACAGCTAATGGCGGGTTCCCGTTGCTTCAGTGTGCCTGTAATCGAACGCCATGACTTGATGTCGCTTACCGAAGAATGCGCAAAGGTCACGGGCATCCCTTATCTCATGGATGCCTACCGGAAAGAGGCGATGGCGATTCTGACAGAGCGCTACGATGGTCTTGATGAGAGCATGGTCCGTGGCAGTACTGCAGGCTTCAAGAGCACCTATCACAGGATT
This sequence comes from Dehalococcoidales bacterium, assembly GCA_030667735.1. Classification (GTDB taxonomy): domain Bacteria; phylum Chloroflexota; class Dehalococcoidia; order Dehalococcoidales; family Fen-1064; genus DUES01. Next base: position 3,762 of record DAOUVG010000101.1, on the reverse strand, counting down.
CGTACTTACGAATAGGGGCTGAACTCGCCGACGACAATCTGCGTAACGATGTCAGTCCTGGCCAGGTGCTCAGTGAGTCCCCGGAACCACTGGGGTCCATCACAATCGCCCGGGAGCTGGAGCGGTATGGTATCTTCCTTAGCCAGAAGGCAGTCAGGTACCACCTGAAGGTAGCTGACGAGCGGGGCTATACGGTGCCTCTCGGCCGAAATGGCCGCATGCTCACTCCGGATGGGATGGAGGAACTGACGTTGGCGCTCGCACCAGAGCAGGTGGGGTTCATTCTGAAGAAGCCCGGTTCGGTGGTCGTTCTAGGTGGGTGCATTGGCCTTGCTACCGTATGCAGCGTGGCCATCAATGGTGTGCTACTTAAATCGGGCGTCCCGGTTTCAAAGTTCGGCGGTGTCCTTGACCTCCTTTGCCAGCACATTGTACCCCGGTTGGTAACGACGCTTGATGTGCATCATCCGCAGATAGGTGGCTTCTGTGGTGGTCGGCCTGCCAGTACGGGTACTAAACCTCTCCCGGAAAGGAGCGAGAAACCGGTCGTCATCAAGGAGCTTGTCCATCTGGCCCAACTCCTCGCTCATCTGGAAGAGTTCCGGCGGTAACACCGCCTGCCACATCATTGGTTGCTCTCTATTGCTACTATCTAAACGAAGCATCCGGCCTGCCTTCCCTGCTTTTTTACCCCACTGTAGCAGTTTCACACTCACACGTGCCTGCCTTTTTCAGGGGGAACTAATTATCGAAGCATTTCCATAAAGGTATTGACAAATCGAAATATCTATGCCAATATACGGTATGCGGTAACCGCTTACCGTATACCGTATCAGAGGGGTGGTTCAAGTGAGAAGAGTCTACTTTAACGAAGAGGCCTGCATTGGCTGTCACCTCTGTGAGATATATTGCCAGCTACAACATTCTCAATCGAGAGAACTGATAAAGGTATTCAAGAGGGAATCACCTCATCCGTTACCAAGAGTCAGAGTAGAGGAAAAAGGGCCGGTATCCTTGTCTATCCGCTGTCAGCAATGTGATGAAGCACCATGTGTTTATGCCTGCCTTACTGGTGCTCTTACCCGCGATGCTATCAATGAGGTGGTTGTATTGGACGAGGAAAGATGCGTTGGTTGCTGGACCTGCATCCTGGTCTGCCCCTTTGGCACTATAAGGCGGGACGTAGACCAAAGAAAAACGGTTAAATGCGACCTGTGCCAGGGAGAGGATGTGCCAATTTGTGTTATCAATTGTCCTAATGAAGCACTCGTGTATAAGGAATCCTCATGATTGCTATCGTCGACTACGGTGCTGGTAATCTGCGCAGTGTGGTTAATGCTGTCCACACACTGGGCTACCGACCAAAGGTAACCAGTAGTCCCGAAGATGTGCTCAATGCCCGGGCAGTTATTCTGCCCGGGGTTGGTGCTGCGGCGGATACCATGGCAAACCTGAAGGCGTTGGATTTGGTCAACCCAATTCGTCGTTTCATCAGTGATGGTCGGCCCTACCTGGGTATCTGCATCGGGTTGCAGATTCTATTTACCAGCACTGAAGAAGGCGGCTGGCACGAGTGTCTTGACCTCATTCCCGGGCTGGTACGCAAGCTTCCCCCCAAGCTCAAGATTCCGCATATGGGATGGAATCAGGTGAAGCAAAGGATTTCTCACCCGATTTTTAATGGTATCCCGGATGATTCTAACTTCTACTTCGTGCATAGCTACTATGCTGAACCGGATGATATATCACTGGTATCCGGTGAGACCGAATATAGTATTCCGATATGCAGCATCCTCACCCGAGGTAACCTTGTGGCCACTCAGTTTCACCCCGAAAAGAGTGGTGAAGTCGGGCTTAGACTCTACGATAATTTTATTAAGATGGCACTAGCCACGAAAATCAGCAGCCTGCATGCAGATTAGGCATGAAGACAATGATAAAAGAAGAAAGAATAAAATACCTGATTATCGGAAACTCTGCCGGAGGCATTGGAGCAGCGGAGTCTATCCGCGAGGTAGATAAAGTCGGGACCATTACCATCCTCTCCGACGAACCTTACCCTGCCTACTCGCGTCCACTCATCTCGGATTATTTAGCCGAAAGGCGCCCCCTGCAGAGAATGCTGTTCCGTCCGCCTGATTTCTACGAAGAGAACAATATCCAGTCTATACCGGGCCGGAAAGTAACGGGGCTTGACATCGACGAACATAACATACAACTCGTAGACGGTAGAGCAATTATCTGGGAGAAGTTACTGCTTGCTACCGGTGGCTCACCTATCATGCCCGAGATAACAGGTATTGATCTGGAAGGAGTCTTTACCTTTACCACACTTGATGACGCCAAGGAAATCGACCAGTTCCTGAACAACTATCATAGAAGAAAAATAAGGGCTGTGGTTATCGGCGGTGGCCTCATCGGGGTAAGTGTTACCGAGGCTCTGGTGAAGAGAGGGGTTGATGTCACTATTATAGAGATGAAAGACCGGATTCTAAACACCATCCTCGATGAAGAAGCATCAGCTCTGGTGGAGACAAGCCTGCAGCAATTCGGGGTTGAAATCATCACCGGCCAAACCGTGGACAAGGTAACCAGCTATTTATCCGGTGCAGCCACCGGCGTGACCCTGGACGACAGCCGACCTATACCCTGCGAGATAGTAATCGTAGCTATCGGTGTACAGCCGCGGACCGAGCTTGTGTCTAACACCGGGATAAAGAAAAAACGTGGCATCATCGTCGACCGCCATATGACTACATCCAACTCTGATGTCTACGCCTGCGGGGATGTGGCAGAGGCCTACGATTTCGTCTACGGTGAGAATCGTCTCACCCCTATCTGGCCCAACGCTTTCATCGGGGGAAGGGTTGCCGGATTTAACATGGCCGGAGTTCAAACTGAATACCAGGGTGGGACTGCGATGAACTCACTAAAGTATTTCGGGTTAGCTATTGTTTCAGCTGGCATGGTGACGCCACTTGACGATAGCTACGAGGTAATCAGTCAAATACACGACCATGTCTACAAGAAAATTGTATTGAAAGATGGACTGATAGTGGGCCTGGTCTTTAGCGGCGATATTGATAAGTCTGGCATTATCTATAACCTGATGAAAGACAAGGTGAACATTGAGGATTTCAAACAAACTCTCGTCGCTGATGATTTTGGTCTCGTCTCTCTTCCGGAAGAAATCTGGAAACCAGGATTGGCAATACCGCCTTCAGCCTTAGCCTGTGGAATAAGCTCGGTTGAACAGACTGAAGAGGTGCTCGTCGGCGAGTAGCATTCTTATTCCAGGAGGAACAATTGTGAAAGATATTAAACAGGTGAATAACCCTCACAATGATGACAAGGTTATTGATGCCTGCTCCATATTCGGGGTTATGGATACCTCGGGCCGGAGGTTCTCCGGGGAAGGTATCATAAGGGCTATTGCAAATATGCATGACCGTGGTAATGGATTGGGAGGAGGATTCGCTGTCTATGGGTTATACCCCGAATATCCTGACCTGTATGCCTTCCATATCATGTACCTGAGCCCTGAGGGGAAGTCAGAAACAGAAGCATTTCTAAAGGAGAATTTCAACCTCATTACCCGGGAAGAGGTGCCGACAAGGTCAACACCGGCTATTTCCAATCCACCGCTGGTCTGGCGCTACTTCCTTGATGTACAACGGGATAGGCTCGAAGAGCAATCTAAGGATGACTACGTAGTCGATAGAGTAATAGAAATAAATACACGTCTAAGCGACAGTTTCGTCT
>DAOUVG010000193.1 GCA_030667735.1 Dehalococcoidales bacterium | reverse complement strand
TCCTCTCGGAAGAGGGGTGCCCCCTCTGGACTCCCCTTTTTCAGCACTCTGCTAGTGACACGATAACACAGGCCCATTCTATGGTCAATGTACCGGATTTGTACCGATTGCTCTACGTCCGGCAGCATCATAGTATCAACATCGCGTCACCGAAGCTGTAGAACCGGTACTTCTGGGCAGCGGCTTCCTGATAGGCCCGCAGCGCGAAATCGTTCCCGGCAAACGCGGAGACCAGCATCAGCAGCGTCGACCTCGGCAGGTGGAAGTTGGTTATCATGGCGTTCACCACCCTGAAATGGTAGCCTGGCAGGATGAAAAGGTCAACCCATCCTTCGAACGGACTGACACTTACCGGACTGCTTGCCCGGGCTGCCGCTTCCACGAGCCTGACGGTGGTAGTGCCAACGCAGACTACTCGCCGTCCCTCATTTTTAGCCCGGGACACTTCATCAGCGACCTCCCGGCTGAGAATCCCGTACTCTGTGTGTATCCGGTGCTCCTCAGGATTGTCTTCCTGTACCGGCCGAAACGTGTCCAGCCCCACATGCAGGGTCACAAAGAGACATTTGACGCCCTTCTCCCTTATCCGGTCAAGGAGCTTCGGGGTAAAATGCAGACCGGCGGTCGGTGCGGCCACACTACCGTCCTCATTGGAATAGACCGTCTGGTAGCGTTCTGGTTGCTCAGGGGGCACCCGGATATATGGTGGCAAGGCAATCTGGCCCAGCAGGGTAAGCGATGACTCATCATCAAAGCTAACAACTCGTATTCCCTTGTCTCCGATACCAACCACCTCGGCGCGGAATCCTGTACCGGACACGGCGGTAGAACCGTCCGTTATTTCTATTCTATCGCCGGTCCTGATTCGCCTGGCAGGTCTGACCAGCGTTTCCCAGATGCCGGGGCGGAGTCGACGCAAGAGCAGGATTTCTACCTTGCCGCCAGTACCCGCCCTTCTACCGGTAAGGCGGGCCGGAATGACACGGCTGTCATTAAAGACCAGGACATCCCCGCTGCTGAGGAAATCGACTACTTCAAAGAACCGCCGATGATGCAGCGAGCCATCGCTACGCTCCATCACCATCAACCTCGATTGGTCCCTGTCCGCTATCGGGTTCTGGGCGATGAGTTCCTGGGGTAGGGCGTAATCGAAATCCGCAGTCTTCACAGATATCCACCTTGTCACCGGGGTCGAAATTATACCGGATACATGAACATTATAGGGCTTTCCTACCTGCCGGGACAAAGCGCTTGCCATGTTCCATCGGAAAGGATGACAGTTGGGCTGGAAAAGGTTACAATAGGCGCTAAGTCAGGGGAACATCCCGGGCCAGGCCGACCCTGAGCATTACATCAGAAGAGGACTATCGCCGAATGAGTAGCCATTACAAAGCCGAAATCATCTCTGTTGGCACCGAACTTCTCCGTGGAGAAATCACCGACACCAATGCCAGCTACCTGGCTGCGGAACTGCCGTTCCTGGGTATCGAACTCCACAGGATGGTTACCGTGGCCGATGACCATAAACAGCTATGCCAGGTGCTACGGCAGGCCATGGCCAGGTCTGACCTGATAATCACCGGTGGCGGTCTCGGTCCCACCGAGGATGACCTGACGCGTGACTGCATTGCCGATGTCCTTGGCGAAAAACCGTTTATAGACTCCGAGTTGGAACAGCAACTCCGCGCCATGTTCACCCGCATGGGACGGGAGATGCCAGAGCATAACATCAGGCAGGCAGCCCTCATTCCATCGGCGGTGTCCCTGCCGAATCCAAGGGGCACGGCTCCGGGCTGGTGGGTGGACAAAGACGAAAAGACCATCGTGGCGCTCCCCGGACCACCCCGCGAGCTGATGCCTATGTGGAGGAACGAGGTTACCCCTCGCCTTCAGGCCCGTTTTCCCGGGGAGGCAATACTCTCCCGCACGGTCAAGACTTTCACCGTTGCCGAGGCCAGGGTCTCCGAACTCGTGCAGCCTTATTTTAAGGCAGCTAATCCCGAAATAGGAATCTACTCCAAAGCAGACGGGATTCACATCCGCTTCATTGCTCATGGAGATGATGCCGAGCAGGTGCTGGACACGACCGAGGCGCATATGGAGGAACTCTTCAGTCCCTACGTGTGGGGCAAAAATGATGATACCCTTGAAGATTTGGTCTGCAACTGGCTCACCAATCGTGGACTGACCCTGGCAACCATGGAGGACGGCACGGGAGGTTTGCTTGCCAGCAATATTTCCGAGGCCGACAAGAACTCCGGTTGCTTCCGGGGAGGTTTGATTGCCTCTTCCAGTGAGACCAAACTCGCCTGGGGAGTTCCCGAGGACATCATTAAGCAGTATGGCGCAATCAGTGCCGAAGTCGCTGAAGCAATGGCAAGCGCCGCCAGAGGAACGCTCTCGGCCGATATCGGATTGAGCACCACCGGTATCACCGGACTGGACAACCCGGAAGGAAAACCGCCCGGACTGGCCTTCATCGGCATCGCCGATGACCACGGCACCAGGACCTGGCAGCAAAGCTATCCCCTTTCGCGGGCTGACGCCAGGAGCCGGGGGGCAGTTGCCTCTCTCTTCCGTCTCAGGGAAAGACTGATTGAACTCGGGCTGACAACTTCCTGACGATACATATCAGAATGGAATCATTCATCAAGGAGGCTATCAATGCTGGGTGATGTTATTGAGCTATCGGTGGTAGTCAGGGACCTGGAGGCTGCCGTGAAACGCTTTGAGACCCTGTTCGGCCTCAAAGTGCACTCTCGTGCGGAGTCCAGGGAGTTTGGCTTCAAGAATGCCATCCTGCCGCTGGGCAAGGGGCATATTGAGCTTATGCAGCCGACAGACCCTTCAAAAGCGGTGGCCCACTACCTGGAAACACACGGTGAAGGTGTCTATCTGGTCGGGTTTGATGTCGAGGATGTACCCGGAAGTGTGCAGAAGCTGCGTGAATCAGGTGTCCGGGTGACTCAACCCGCCCCGGATGTCCCGCTCGCCTGGGTCCACCCACGGGAGACACACGGCGTCTTCGTGGAAATGAGAAAGCCGCAGGATTATGAGTAGTATTACACCAATAGAAAGGGAGCAGAATTATGATTTATGAAGACAGGTACACCGTAGTGGATGACAAGAAAGTGCGTGACTATCTGGAACTCTGTCGGAAGAAGAAGATTCCGGCAATACGTTCCGCCGGGGGCCAGGTCTTGTGTCTGGCCAACGGCCTGGTTGGCGAGCCCGGAAACACCTTCCGGCAGATGACGGGTTTCACCGACATCGAAGCATGGCAGGCCGCCCAAGAGGTCTATACAACAGACCGTGAGGAGATGGTGGAGAGCGAACAGGTACGGCTCCTCACACAGGTAGCTTATCTTCCTGATGGCGTCCCCTCTCCGGAAGACCGCCGCGCCTGTTACAGTTACCGCCGATTCTTTATCAGGCGGGCCGACCGTGACCGTTTCGTGGAGACGTCGGAAAAGGGTGTCTGGCCGCTTTACCATGCCGCCGACTGCCGCATCCTTGGCCTCTGGACCACACTCGCCGCTATCGACCCGATGGAAATCCTCCTGATGGCTGGTTACCACGGACCCGGCCACTGGGAGGAGACACGGTTCATCCACGGCAAACCGGAAGGTATTGATGACAAGGTCTGGGAGAACGGGCGCGCTATGGGAGCGGAGAGAAACACTCTACGGGTTGGCAGTACCTGGGTACGCCTCTTCCGCGCCCACGATATTTATTAGATGTTCCGGTTTTATCCGTTCCATCTCTCTCTATAGACTATTCGACCAGGAGGAACACAATGAGCGTAAGCAGTCTGAACATGGAAACGCAGGACAGCGCCATCAAGCAGATAGTGCCTGAAAATGCTGTGGTGGAACAGGTCGCTGGCGGGTTTGGCTTCACCGAGGGTCCCGTCTGGTACGGCGACTCCCTGCTCTTCAGCGACATTCCAAATAACCGT
>DAOUVG010000173.1 GCA_030667735.1 Dehalococcoidales bacterium | reverse complement strand
CTGACTGTGCTAGAATGCTGCATGTGCAGCCACGACTTCAGCGGCTTCATTCCCTCGTCCCGCCAATCTCATCTTTGCCTTGATGCGTGCTGTCAACTCTATTATACTGAAGGGCTTACGCACGAAATCGTCGGCACCGAGACCCGGGGAATCACGCAAAGTGGTAACTTCGCATTTTGCGGTGACCATGATTACGGGAATATTGGAGGTACGACGTATCCGGTTGAGAATATGCATACCATTGAGGTCCGGCATGTGTTCTTCCAGGAGTTTCAGTGCTGCTATACCATCGGAGGCTGTGATAACATCATACCCCTCTGCAATGAGGTTGACACGAAGCAGTTTCAGTATTGGCTCCTCATCATCTACTGCCAGGACGAGCGGGCGTTTCTCCATTTCCATTAGCCCTCCTTCGGCAGCGATTACTGGTAATATCGCTACCTCAGTTCTGCAGGAATCGGCGTTGACTTCCGTGACCCTGGTGTGAGACCTGCGGAAGGTTCTCATACGTTCATTGTGTTCATTGAAAGATGCCGTAAAACTCTCACCGCCAGGAGCGGACTCCTCGTTGTGGTTACCTTGTGACATTGCCATTACTCGGCACCTCATCCGGTATCTACTAGCAGGATACTCCAGCGTGTTCAGCAAAAACTTGCATTATGCAGTGGGTTTGTCAATATTTATTAACACTTTTCCGGTAACAGGAAAGGGCACCCTTTCTCCGGGTGCCCCTACTGCTGGACCTATTATCTGCCTGGCTGGTATCAGGACTTGAGCGTACTCGGACTGGCAGTACTGTCAGGCTACCGCTTTCCTTCGCAGGGTTAGAAAGGTGTCTTCGTACTTCTCAATCAAACCCTCGTCAGAGAAACTGAAGTGGCTGTTGTCGGCCACTATGATGTGGTCGAGAACCTTGATCTGAAGGGCGCTCCCCAGAAAGACCATATCTCTCGTTATCTGCTTGTCATTCCTGCTGGGCAGGGGGTCTCCCGTCGGATGATTGTGGGCAAGGATCATGTGTGTAGCCCTGTACCGAATGGCATGGTCCAGAATCTGGCGAGGAAAGACAGCGACGTAATTCGGCGTTCCTTCAGCAAGGTCCAGTGTTTCGATGATGCGGTTTCTTCCATCGAGGTAGATTACACGGAACACCTCAGTGCTGAGGGGGCGCATCGAGTAGTTGAGATAGTCGCAGACTTCCTGAGAGGACTCGTAGGAAGAACCGCGCTCGACCTTCTGTTTGAGTACCCTCGTGGCGATTTCTACGGCGAGCCGGATACACAGAGCGGTCGCCGGGGACAAGCCACCTTGCAGCAGCTCTTCGGAAGGGGCTTCCATGACACCCCTGAGATTTGGGAAATGCATCGTGCATTTCCTCGCATCTTTCCAGTACTCGTCGTTCGGTAGGACGAGACTGAAGAGTAGCTCGAGGACCTCACAATCCGTGAGTCCCTGGTTGCCCTCCTTGAGGAATCTATCCGCCAACTCCGTCGCGCGGACGTGTTCCGCCCATCCCGCCAGGGAACGCCGGGTGCAGGATTGCCACTGAAATCCAACCCCACCCTCACCATTACCTTCTTCCTGTGGCTTCTGTTCGCGAGTCCCCAAATGGATATCAGAGGCTGTGATAACATCATACTCCTCTACAGCAAGGTTGACATGAAGCAGCTCCAGTATTGATCCCTCATCATCTACTGCCAGGATAAGCGGGCGCTTCTCCATTTCCGATAGTCCTCCTTCTTGTTCTGAGGTTATCACTTGCTGGAGTTTCTCGTTGTTCCACCTCTACTATCTCGATGGTCACTTCTCCTGGACTCAGGATTCCTGTCCAGGGAGCGAGAACTGGTACTGCTATCAGGGGGAGGATTCTCTTCAGCAGTTTCTTGTTCATCCCGGTTGTCTCCTGCTCGTGTCTTGTTGCTATGCAGGATATGGCTGGGATGCTGAACAAACACTTAAGACAGACCGGGGCTTTCTGAACACCGTCTGAACATTTCTTTGCGCAAATGAAAAGGCGCCCGGAAGGGGCGCCTTAATCATGTGGCTTGAGCCCCGCGTGCTGGGAGCCGTTTACGCTGTGGTCCTGAGCACGCGAGAAAAACGATGTCCAGAGGAAGGTGAGACTTAAGAGGAAATTAGGGATGGAGTAAGTGGCGGCATGTCCTCCGGTAGTATCAGGGAGTCCGTTAAGCAGACTTGAACTGGTAACCCACGCTGAGTACAGTAGCTATGTACGTTGGCTCGGCCGGGTTGGGCTCAATCTTGGCCCGCAGCCGTTTGACGAACTGATGCAGGTATTGCCTCTCCTCTCCATACTCAGGACCCCAGACCTCGTGCAGGAGGTGGGTGTGGGTAAGCACCTTTCCTGCATTCAGCGTGAGTTCTTGCAGAAGCTGGTATTCCGTTCGTGTCAATATGACTTCTTTACCGCCAATGGTCACCCGTCTCGCCGCGAAGTCAATCTCGAAGTCACCGGTGGTAAAGGAAGGCCGGGTGGGTATGACCTGGGATAACTCGGTACGGCGGAGGGTTGATTTGATTCGTGCTATCAATTCCCTGATGCTAAAAGGCTTGGTCAGGTAGTCATCAGCACCGAGTTCCAGACACGTTACCTTGTCGTCTACATTCCCCCAGGCACTGAGCATGATAATCGGGATTTGTGACCACTCACGAAGCCGGCGGCAGACTTCAAATCCATCCATCCCGGGCATTATCATGTCCAGAATCACCAGGTCGGGTAGCTCCTTTTCGATGATCTGTAGCGCCTCGAAGCCATCCATTGCTGAAAACGTCTGGAAGCCTTCCGCTTTCAGATTGGCACGGACAAACTTTATTATGGCCGGGTCGTCATCAACAATGAGAATGCGAGGTTGATGCATTGTTCCTTCAATCTCCCAGGACTTGCCGGACTGTGTCCAGCAGTTCATCAGCACTGAAAGGCTTGATTACGTAGCCGGCAGTCCTCATACTACGGACCTGGTCCATGGCCTCCGGTGCCGTAGCAGTCATGATAATCACCGGTATTCTCCGAAGCCTCCGGTTAGCCTTGAGAACCATCAGGACATCCCATCCTGACATACCCGGCATCCTCAGGTCAAGCAGTATCAGGTCGGGGCGTTCGAGCTGTGCCAGTCGCAGACCTTCCTCGCCGTCAGGGGCAACAAGCACCTTGTACCCGCTGGCGGTAAGGTTCGCTTTAGCCAGCTTCCGGATGTTTTCCTCGTCGTCAATGACCAGAATCTTGGCCAATCTCTTCCTCCCTCTTGCCCACCGGCAGACTGAAAGTGAACCTGGGCCCCTCCCCCGGCTTGCTCTCCGCCCGGATTTCCCCGCCGTGGGACTCTACGATGCCACGGCAGATGGATAGACCCAGGCCGGTGCCGCTCTTCCGGCCGGTGACGATACTCTCCGCCTGGTAGAAGCGGTCAAACACCCTTTCCAGAGACTCGTGGGCAATGCCCTCACCCCTATCTGTGACGCTGAAATGTATCTCGTCTCCTTTAAGCTGTGCCCCGATGGTGATTTCGGTACCCTGTTTGGAGTACTTTGTCGCATTTTCCACTAGGTTGATCAGTACCTGCCCGATACGCCTCTGGTCAATAAAGAGTGCGGGTAATTCCGGGGGGAGCTGTATCTGTAGCTGGTGGTTTTCGGTGAGATGGGCCAGGGCATCACCAATTGAGTCCAGTACTTCAGTGATAGTGCAGTCCTGCTTATCCAGTTTCAGTCCTTCGGCATCCACCCGTGACATATCCAGAAGGTCGTTGATAAGGCTGGTCAGCCGGTCAGCCTCCCGGTCTATGGTCATAAGGAAGTCCCGCTGCTCTTCCTCGCTCCATTCCACATCTGCCCGGAGAAGTGTGGAAGCAAAGCCCTTGATGGAGGTCAGCGGAGTGCGCAGTTCATGGGAGACGTTGGACAGCAGCCCGCTCCGCAGCCGGTCAAGCTCCCTCAGTGTTTCTACCTCACGGGCTTTCTGCTCCATCTCCTTGCGCTCGGTGAGGTCAACGAAGCTTTCGAGTAGATATTTGCGTCCACCCATAATTATGGTAGTCACAGTCTTGAGTACGGGTATACTCTTCCCGTTGATGTCTATAAGCTCACGTTCAGAGTTATCAACACTCTGTCCGAGATCAAGAATCGGGCATTTTTCCGCATCAGCCGGACAGACAAACCTATGGCATTTTTGACCGATAATTTCCTCTATGGGAGCACCGATTATATTGACTGCGTAGGGGTTAGCACCAATGATTGTGCGTGTTTCTGCATCAACAATAGTAACCCCGGCCTGTATGGAATTCAAGATGCTCCCTAAGTACTCTTCGCTTTCCTTTAGCGCCTCCGCCGCCTGCTTGCGCTCGGTG
>DAOUVG010000236.1 GCA_030667735.1 Dehalococcoidales bacterium | reverse complement strand
CGGCAAAAAGGCACATGGATATAAAGCGCAATATCACGGGGCATAATATAATTATAGCAGATACAAATGGATACTCCCTAAAATAGTTGTGCGTTCGACGTCAGGGGGGACTGTTGCCGAACTCGATCAAACTTGAGATACATGATGAGATTGAAGTGGGCTGTTTAACCCCCACGAAGGAGGAAGCAGCCTATGATGGGGAAACACCAATTTGCTCCTAAGTTCTATTACGAACTCTCTCTTGACCGTCTCGTTCCTCAAGATCATCTCCTCCGCCGGATATCAGCAGCCATCGATTTCGCCTTCGTTTACCCCATCGCCCGACCCACACTACCCCCACGCCTGAGAATGGGCGGACCTTTTCCCAGTAGCTTCCGGTGCAGGTCGAATCAGAAGACTCATGGGTGGACTGAGAATCACACATTCCGATGACTTGTGTGATTTCCCCGACGGACTTATCGCTCAGAGGGTTATTCGCCACTTCAAGGTATGAGATAGGCTCGGAAAGGAAATCAGTGGTGACAGGTCTGCTACCTGGTTGGACATTGCCTAGATTCTCCGGGCAACTTCGTTGGCATCCCAGACCGCATCCTTAATCCCCCTGACCTGAGCACAGTCTCCTATCTTGTAGACCTCGGATACCTTGGTCTGTAATTCATCAAAAAGGGAGTCGTTGGCACTCCTCTCGCCAAACCGTCTCGAGAATATCAGAGTATCGCAGGGAAGGACACTTTTTGTTCCTTCGCTATCCGCTACCTGGATTCCCTCGGTAGTAATATCCTCTATTTGCACGTTGAACAGGACTTTCGGATTACTCAACTTTTGGGCTGCAGGAGTCTCTCTGACAACATTTACGTCGGTCAGCTTTCTGATTATCCACCATTTCCGTGCCTGCGCGACATCACTACCCAGTGAACCTTCGCCGGACTTACCCATAAGAACCACATCTTTACCCTGCTCGGCAAGATAGATAGCCAATTCTGCACCGAAGAGTCCATAGACAACGACGTTTTGGCCAATAGCCCTGTAGTTTTTTGAAGCCTCGCTATGAGTCATCACTCCCAGTTTTCCCCGGGCTGGCTCCGGTATCGTGGCAGTTGAGCCTGTGGCAAGGATAACGGCGTCAGGCTTCAGTTCTTCAATGTCGGCAGCAGTGGCTTCCCGGCACACCCGTACTTTCACTTCCAGCTTTCTCATCTGAGTAGCCAGGTAGTCTATGATATTGGCAAACTCCCCGGTTAACGGATTAAGGCCCAGGGTAGCCACCATACCCCCCAGCTCAGGCTCCTTTTCTATCAGGGTTACCTGATGGCCCCTTAGCGCCGCTACTCTGGCCGCTTCCATTCCACCGATTCCCCCACCGATGACCAGCACACTCTTGGCCTTTTCTGCCTGGGTCATAGGAATAGGTTCGTCCTGTATATCATAATTAATAGGACAGGGTCTGCCGCATCCGGCCAGGCACCCAATACACATCCGAATGTCCTCAGGCCTTCCCTCAAGGTACTTATTGGGAGTTTCCGGGTCTGAAGTCAATTGACGGCCCATGAAAATAATATCAGCTTTACCTTCCCGTATGAACTTCTCTGCCATCTCTATCTCAACAATCCTGCCCACACCAATCACGGGAAGCGCGGTAGCCTTCTTGACAGCTTCGGCTATATGGATGAAGCATCCCCTGGGATAATACAGGGGTATTGAGATGCCTTCCACAGAACGTATGTTGTCTCCCTGTGATACGTCAAAGCAGTCCACGCCAGCCTCTTCCAGTGCAGGGACAACGTACTTGACGGTATCTTCAATAGTGATTCCCCTTGACCCCAGGAGTTGGTCGGCACATATTCTAACCAGGATGGGATAATCCTTACCTACTGCCTTCCTCATCTTCTGTACAGTCTCAACGGCAAACCGAAGCCTTCCCTCCCAGTCGCCGCCATACTTATCGTCTCGCTTATTGTAGAAGGGCGAAATAAAAGTAGAGCAGAGAGAAGCACCGCCATGGGTACAATGCAACTCGACACAATCAACCCCGGCCTGCTTGCATCTCAGCGCAGCAGCAGCGAAAGCGTCCTCAAACTGCACTATCTCCTCAACCGAAAGGTCATGTATGGGTATGGGCGGCTGGCCAAAGGCCTCAGCTACGGTCTGTTTGGCGTGAGTCTCATCAGGATAGGGTGGTGGTGAAGGGCTGAATCCCAGCATAGGCCCACCTATCGCAATCTGTACCCCCAGCGCGGCGCCGTGCGATTGGACAGCCCTGGCCATCTTGGTGAAACCGGGGATGCAGGAATCGTCAGCGAGGGAAAGTGCTAACCTCCGCAGGGCCGGCATGCCCGGGTCAAAAGGGAAGCATGCTCCGGTCATGACAAGACCGGCCCCTCCTTTTGCCCGCTCTTCGAACCACCGGACTGTGATGTCAGTCACCTCACCGTCTTCTCCCACCGGGTTGTTGAGAAACGATGGCATACCCAACCTGTTCCTCAATTTCATCCCGTTTATTTCGATGGGCTGGAAGACTTTCATATCCATATCACTTCTCCTTTTAATTTGCTACTGGGGTTACTATGTGCTCACACTGAAGCGACCTTCAGCGGAAACCTTGAGGCGATATTCCCCATATCAACTCGCGGTGAGGCATCCCGGTTCTCATTGCTTTATCACCAATAGTAGAACCATGGCGCCTTGATTGTCAATCTCCCACAGTGTATGTGGTCGGTGAAAGTGGGACAATGCGGGTCTTTGAAGTAATGGGCACTTTAGAGGCTATTGTCCTGCTCCCTGACGGTTCTATTATAGCCCCTTCTCACCTGTAGGGTACGAGCGACCCGAAACAATCGCAGGGTTGATACCAACAAGATGATTGCCCGTCAGAGGGATTCACTGGCAGTGTCCCCGCTACACCTGAACCAGGCTCGGCTCTCCAGGGTATGCGAAGTTTGGCGGGGAATGGAGTGGTCGTTTATCGGCAACCTTTGACGTCTAATTTACTCTGTATTATCTTGAGATGCCTTCCCATGTAGATATCAAATGGAGGCAAGTCCTTGCTCCTACTGGTAGCGCCGGTGCTAATAGCAGTTGACAGATGACCGGATTGCGCCTTCCAAAGCTCTTGTCTACGCAGCCTGGCGGGCTTTCTTATCCTTCATCTGAGCCAGTAGCCAGGAGAACCATTGCTCCAGTCCACCGCTTGTCTTGCAAGATACCTGGAATATCTTGACCGTCGGGTTTAGTCTGGTGACGCCTTCATTGAAGTAGCTGGCATTGAAATCCAGATGGGGCAAGAGGTCACGCTTGTTCACCAGCACAACATCGGCCT
>DAOUVG010000184.1 GCA_030667735.1 Dehalococcoidales bacterium | reverse complement strand
TCTCTCCGATTCCGGGTCTCCGGATTCGTCTATCCGGTCTCTGAATGCCACGTTTGCCGCCGATTCCGGGGACATGAAGCTGATTTCCGCAGTGGTCATTGCCGCCAGGAAATCAGCCCCGCAGTTAGAGCCGCACATGTTGGAGATGGCCATGCCGTAAGCTTTACGCACTATTACCGTTATTTTGGGAACACTGGCCAGGGAAAGGGCTGCCATCCAGGTCATTATCTTAAGGGGAATCTTGCGCCTCTCGGCAGGCCTCCCCACCAGGAATCCCGGGGTATCACAGAGGTGGACCAGTGGTATATTGTAGGTGTCGCAAAGGGGGATGAAGGTCGCCGCCTTCTCGCATTCATCGGGACCGGCGGCCCCGGCATTGTGCATGGTCTGGCTGGCGATGATGCCCACCACCCGGCCGTTCATCCTGGCAAGGCACGTAATCAGAGCCTTGGCATAGTAGGGCTTCAGTTCCAGGAACTTGCCGTCATCCACTATCTCCTTGATTACCTGGTGCATATCATAGACCCGGTTAGACTTCTCCGGGATTACCTTCAGCAGTCTCTCAGACCTGCGGTCCGGCGGGTCGTTGGTAGGCACCACCGGGGGCTCTTCGTCGCAGGTCTGGGGCAGGTAGCTCAGCATCTCGCGAATAATCTGCATGGCGTGCTCATCGTCCTCGGCAAAGGCATCCACCTGGCCGGTTATCTCGGCATGTACCTGCCAGCCGCCCAGCTCTTCCGGGGTGGTCCTTTCTTCAAGGGCCACCTCCAGCACTCTGGGTCCGGAGACCGCCATGCAGGTGCCCTTTACCATGACCACCAGGTCTGACATAGTCGCCGTCCAGGAGGGGTCGCCGAAGCAGTAGCCCATGATAGCGGTGATATGGGGTGTCCTGCGCGGGTGGAGCAGGTTCCGTGCCGGGTAAGTTACCGCCAGCACGCCAATGGAACCCTGGACGCTCTGCATATGGACTCCACCACTCTCACCAAGCCTGATGACGGGGAAGCTCTGCTCCTGAGTGAGTTCGGGATACAGACCTCTCTGCCGGCCCCTGACACTGCCGGTACCGGCGAGTATTGTACTGTCATCGGCACGAATGATGACCGTCCTGCCGTCTACCTTGCCATAACCGGAGACCTTGCTTGTGGGGATCTCCTGCCCATCAGGGGCGTGCAACTGCTGAAGAAGACCCTCCTCCCAGAATGTCCCCGGGTCGACCAGTTTTTCTATTCTCTCTCGTACGGTGATGTGGCCGCGCTGGCGGTGCCGGGCGATTCTCGCCGGGTCACCCATCTGTTGCCCAATCTCCTGCCGTCTCTTCAGTTCGTCCAGTGCTTCCTGCTTGTCCATTCTGTGTACCTCCGTCGTTGTCCGCTGGTGACTGGCAGTGTGATGAAGAACTCTTTCGACCAAACCCGTGCGAGCGCCCCTAAGAAGGGGCGACGCCTTCCCCTTCCTGGACAGGAAGGGGGTAGAGATAATATCCGGGGGAGCGCCCCTTCCGAGGGGCGCTCCTTTTTCAGCATCCTGCCAGTATTCAAGTATAGCCTGTCCTGTCTGGTCGCGGCAAATTCAGCAGCCTGGAATTGACGCCTTGCCTGTGCTGGTATTAGAATGATTAGTAACCGGAGGGTACCTATTGTATCGGAAGACCGTTCTTGAAAATGGGCTGCGTATCATCACCAGCCCTATGCCTCATACGCGCTCTGTGTCCGTTTGCATCTATATTGGTGTGGGCTCGCGCTACGAGGCCGATGCCACTGCCGGCGTCTCGCATTTCATTGAGCACCTCTGCTTCAAGGGCACTCCGAAGCGTGCCCAGGCCAGGGACATTGCCACGGCGATAGAGGGAGTGGGCGGTATCCTCAACGGGGGCACGGATAAGGAACTGACCATCTACTGGAGCAAGGTGGCGGCACCGCATTTCCCGCTGGCCCTGGATGTGCTGGGTGACATGCTGCTCAATTCCAGGTTTGACCCTGAGGAAATCGAACGCGAGCGTCAGGTTATCATTGACGAAATTCACATGATAAAAGACTCACCGTCCCAGAGCGTCGGGATGCTCATTGATGAGATTCTCTGGCCCAACCATCCCCTGGGACGCGATATTGCCGGCAATACGGACTCGGTGACGGAGATATCGCGGGACGTGATGCTGGACTTCCTCGCGCGCAGGTACCACCCGGGCAATACCGTGGTCGCTGTTGCCGGTGACATCCAGCACGAAGACGTGGTCCAGCGAATCGGCGAAACACTGGGGCACTGGACCGGCCGTGAACCCCAGACCGGGTACCTGGCCTACCAGGGTGAGGAGAATCCAAGACTGAGGCTAGAGAAGCGGGACACGGAGCAGACTCACCTCTGCCTGGCATTACCGGGGCTGCCATTGCTGCATCCCAAGCGCTACACTCTGGGCCTGCTCAACGTTATCCTTGGCGAGGGTATGAGCAGTCGGCTGTTTGTTGAGATAAGAGACAACCTGGGGCTGGCATACAGCGTTCATAGCTATTTAGAACACTTCCATGACTCCGGAGCGCTTACGGTCTATGCCGGGGTGGCGCACCAGAATCTGGTGATAGCCATTCGGGCAATACTGGAGCAACTGGCCAAGCTCAAAGACCCCGTCGCAGAGTCCGAGCTTACCAAGGCCAGGGAAATGGCTAAGGGGCGGCTCCTCATGCGCATGGAGGACAGTCGTAGTGTTGCCGGCTGGACCGGGGGGCAGGAAGTGCTTACCGGCAGGATTCTCAGCGTTGACCAGGTAATCTCGATTCTCGATGCCATTACGGCCGAGGAAATCAGCCAGTTAGCACAGGAACTACTGGTGGGTAGCCGGCTGCGTCTGGCCGTGGTCGGTCCGGCCACCGGAGAGGACAACCTTGAGGAGTTGCTCAAGCTATAGAGCGGGGCCGACCCGGATGCAGAAAAGAAGAGAAGGCCGTGACCCTCGGGTCACGGCCTTCTGCTATCTGTGTTTGCTAAGGTCGTAACGATATCCGCTACGCGGAGGCAACTACATCATGCCGCCCATGCCGCCCATGTCCGGGGGCATTGCCGGTGCGTTCTCCTTCTCAGGGATATCGGTGACCAGCGATTCGGTTATCAGTACCATGGCGGCAATACTGGACGCATTCAGCAGGGCAAACCTGACTACTTTGGTTGGGTCAATGACGCCCTTTTTCACCATGTCACCGAAGTCGTCCGCTGCGGCATCGTAACCAACACCCGGTTTGCTCTTCTTGACCTCGGCCACAATAACCGAGCCGTCCTTGCCGGCATTGTTAGCGATGGCGCGGATTGGCTCCTCGACCGCTTTGCGGATGATGTCGACGCCAGTGGCGACATCTCCGCTGACATCCAGCTTATCAAGAACGGGCAGGGCGTTGAGCAGGGCAACACCGCCGCCGGGCAGAATGCCTTCCTCGACTGCTGCCCGGGTGGCTGAGAGCGCGTCCTCGACACGGTGTTTCCTCTCTTTGAGCTCGACCTCGGTGGCAGCACCGACCTTGATTACGGCCACTCCACCGACCAGCTTCGCCTGCCGTTCCTGGAGTTTCTCGCGGTCAAAGTCGGAAGTCGTCTCCTCGATCTGGGCCTTTATCTGCTTGATTCTTGCCGTGATGGCTTCCTCGGAGCCCTTGCCTTCAACTATGGTAGTATTATCTTTGTCCGCCGTCACCCGGCGAGCGCGGCCGAGGTCTTCCACGGTCACTGAATCCAGCTTGCGGCCGATTTCCTCGGAAATCACAACGCCGCCGGTTACGATAGCGATGTCCTCAAGCATCGCCTTGCGGCGGTCGCCAAAACCGGGGGCCTTGACCGCCAGGACATTGAGGGTGCCGCGCAGCTTGTTGACCACCAGGGTGGCCAGCGCCTCACCATCGATATCCTCGGCAATGATAAGCAGGTTCTTGGACACCTGGAGTATCTTCTCCAGCGCAGGCAGGAAATCGGATACGGCGGAAATCTTCTTATCCGTGATGAGAATGTAGGGGTCTTCGATTTCCGTTTCCATCTTCTCGGAATTGGTTACCAGGTAAGGGCTGATATAGCCACGGTCGAACTGCATTCCTTCGACGAACTCGGTCTCGTACTCCAGTCCCTTGGACTCCTCAACGGTGATAACG
>DAOUVG010000073.1 GCA_030667735.1 Dehalococcoidales bacterium | reverse complement strand
GCTTGAGGAGGAGGCGCAACGAAGGATAGAGTTCACTCGAGCGCTGGTCCACGAGCTCAAGACCCCGCTGACACCGGTACTGTCTTCCAGTGAACTCCTCTACAGTGAACTCCATGAGGAACCCTGGATGAGCATCGCCGAGAACCTCCACCGTGGAGCTACCAACCTGAGCAACCGGATAGACGAACTCCTTGACCTGGCTCGGGTAGAAATCGGTATCCTGAAGGTGAACCGGAAGGCGGTAGACGTGTTGCCTCTGCTCCGTCGAGTAGGTAAAGACATGAAGGTAGTTACCTCGGCTGCCGGGCATTCCTTGAAGGTAACGTTGCCTGACTCTCTACCACCGGTGTGGGCTGACACTGACCGCCTGCGGCAGGTGATACAGAACCTGCTGATTAACGCATCCAAATTCACACCCGACGGTGGTAAGATTACGCTGAGGGCAAAGGTGAGGGATGGCTCTCTGGTAGTAGAGGTCCAGGACAGCGGGCCGGGTATTCCCGAGGAAGACCAGAAGCGGCTCTTTCAGCCCTATAACCGGCATCTGGGTGACCGGGAGCACCTGAGTGGCCTGGGGTTGGGTCTGGCGCTATGCAAATACCTGGTGGAACTGCATGATGGCGAGATATGGCTGCATAGCCGCATGGGTAAAGGCTCAATCTTTGGCTTCTCGATACCCCTGGCTACATCCATCCAGCAGCAGGTGAGTACCGAGGAGGGGGCAATAAATGAAAGTGCTTCTTATTGAGGATGACCGGGAAATCATAGATGCCATTTCGCTTGCCTTCCAGATACGCTGGCCGGAAGCGACGCTGATTCCTACCCGTCTCGGTCAGAAGGGAGTTGAGCTGGTTGAGAGTGAGTCACCGGACATCGTCATACTTGACCTGGGTTTACCCGATGTAAACGGCTTCGATGTACTTCGGCAAATCCGCCTTTTTTCCCAGGTGCCCACCATCATCCTGACGGTACGGTCTGATGAGGCTGATATCGTCAAGGGGCTGGAATGGGGGGCTGATGACTATATAACCAAACCCTTCCGGCAACTCGAGTTCCTGGCACGAGTTAAGGCCCTGATTCGACGGCAGGTCGGTGCTGAGGAGGAATTGGTTGTTTTTGGACCGCTACGCCTGGACCCCACCACAGGGCAGTTGAGCTACAGTGGCAAGGAGATTGCCCTCACCGTTACCGAAAGCCAGATAATGGCTCACCTGATGAGGAACGGAGGGCGCGCCGTTACCCATGCGAGCCTCGCTGGGGCAGTCTGGGGTGACGACTACCCCGGGGCGGCGGACAGCCTCAAAGTACACATCCGGCGCCTGCGGGAGAAGGTCGAGGAAAACCCAAGCAATCCCAGGCTCATCCTCACCAGGACCGGTATCGGCTACTTCATGGCAAGACCGGAATAGCCTTTGAGTCCCCCCAGTGTTATCTTCGCGTACCACAGGCAGTTGCTTCACGCCACGTTCCGCTGGCAAACTGTAACCTTTTTGTAACCTCCTCTTGACGTGCCTTTAACCTTCCGCGGTGTATCTTTATGCTGCCTTAACTTGCCTGGTGTAGACTGATAATGGACGTGGAAGAAGAGAAGGAGGCAGCAGAATGAAAGGTCTATTGAAATCAATCTTCGTAATCGGTCAGGTTTTTGGCCTGGTTGCGGGACGCAACTTCATCATGCCAGTTGACGATACCCTGGAGAAGCACTGGGAACTCAATCTGTACGCCTAGGCCAGGCATAGGCATGCACCTGAATTCACATTAATAGGAAGAATCAAGCAGCAATATGAATCTGTTTCCAATATCGTTAGCAATCGTTGGCCAGGTATCTGGTCTGGTACTCGGGAGCAATTCTCACTTGCCGGTCAACGAGACCATGGAGCATTGATGATGTTGAACGTCAGAATCACATCCCCGGTCACTTGCAGCATTATTGACAGTCAGTAGAAGAGGCACTAAACTAGATGAGCCTGAGGGTAGACCTCAGGCTCATCTGCACTACTGGAGAGGGTATTGCAATGGCTGATATTGATGAGCTCAGGAAAGAAGCCGAAGAAGCTAAGGACCGGATGAAGCGGGATATGGTTGAGTTCCGCGATGTACTACGAAAAATCGCCCTTGAAGCTGGCGAAAACGGCAGAACTAAAGCGGAAGCGGCGATGCATCAGGCTGAGAGGCGGATTGAGGAAACCGTCTCTCGTGTAGAGACAAGGGTGGATAAGGCCATTGCCGTACTGTCCGGCCCGGAAACCGGTACAGAGAAGGTCGTCACCAGGGAATTTGATTTGAGCGACTTCACGAATGTTGAAGTCGCTTGTTGTTTTAAGGTGGATATTGTCCAGTCTGATTCGTACAGTGTGACCGTAACTGGTAATGAAAGTCTGTTCGACTATATCAACGTTGATAAATCAGGTAATACACTGAAAATATCGGTCAAGCCGTTCCATTTCCACACCAGGCCGACACTGGGCGCGCACGTCACCATGCCCATGCTCAATAAGCTACGTCTCAGCGCTGCGGCGAAGTGTAGCGCAAACGGCTTCAGTTCCCAGGATAAACTCGATGTGAACCTTGCCGGCGCCAGCAGCCTGGATATCGATATCGAGGCCGGTAAGACTAAGGTCGAGGTATCGGGTGCCAGCAAACTCCATGGCAATATGAAGCTCGGTGATTCCGAGTTTACCCTCTCCGGTGCCAGCCGGATGGAACTGAAGGGGTCCGCAAGGGACGTTGAGCTGAATGCCTGGGGCGCCAGCCGACTAGAGCTGGCAGGTTACGCTCTCAGGGACGCCAAAGTCGACCTCAAGGGAGCCAGCCAGGCAACGGTGAGTATTAACGGGAAGCTGGAAATTGATATCAGCGGTAGTTCCCGACTCACCTATTGCGGCAGTCCCACCATAGGCAGCGTTAAAGTATCCGGCGCCTCCACGCTAACACATAAATAACCTGCCAGGGATACCTCCACCAGTTTTCGAGCGCCAGTACTCTGCACTGTCCACCCGAACGTGTTCCTCGTTTCCCCACTTCACTGAAAGACCCCTCATACAGGTAACATCGTGCCTTGCCGATGAAAGGCCTTTGCTCGGTCGTGGCGTGATACCGGCACAATTGTGGTACCTGATTATTGATCTCATTCAGATATATTGGTGACAAGTCGATAGAGCATACATGTAGCAGTTATTTCAAGAAACGTCATTGCGAGGAGCCTGACGACAGGCCGCTGGTTTTAGCGGCACGCAATCTTGGAGGGCGGCATGAGATTGCCACGCTACTCCCTTGCTTTGCTCGGTCGTGGCTCGCAATGACAGGTAGGAGAAAGACGTGTTACTAATGTACCGGGAAAGTACAATTACTTGACTGTCGGGAAGCCGATTTGCTAAAGTCTAGCAGCATTGAATGCTGACAGGGGGCAAACATGAAACTGGATGGTAAAGTAGCCATAGTCGTTGGGAGCAGTCGCGGTATCGGCAAGCAGATTGCCCTCACATTTGCCCGCGAGGGTGCTGCCGTAGCCGTGGTTGCCAGGACCGAACAGGAAGGCGGCAAGCTCCCCGGCACCATTCACCAGACAGTCGATGAAATCCATGCCCTCGGCGGTCGGGCAGTCGCCATCAGGACGGACATCACGGTTGACGAGGACGTGGAAAGCATGGCCCGGAAGACCCTTGAGGAGTTCGGGCGGATAGACATCCTGGTGAACGACGCCGCAGCCAATTTCAACTCCATAATAGCCGACCTGCCCATCAAACGCTGGGACCTGATGATGCGGGTCAATCTGCGCGGTACCTTCATCTGCACGAAGGCGGTGCTGCCCACGATGATTGCCCAGCGCAGCGGCAACATCATCTGCATGACGTCCATCGCCGCCAAGCGGCGGGCGCCACCGGGAGAGGTCTGCTACAGCATCACCAAGGCGGGTATCGAGCTCTTCTGCTGGGGTCTGGCCCAGGAGATGAAGGACTACAACATTGCCGTCAACGACCTCTATCCCACCGGGGCGGTGCTCACCGATGGCTTCAAGGTGGTCTTCAAGGATGTGGACCTCGGCGACGTGGAGAGGCGGATGAAGAGCCCGGAGCAGATTGCCGAGGCTGCGCTCTGGATTGCTACCCGGGATGCGGGCACCTTCACCGGCCGCTCGGTAAATGATGACGAGGTCAGGGCCTTCATCGAGGGGAGGGCGGAGCCGTAGTGACTGGCCGCTCTTATGGCAGCCCGTCGGTGATGCGGTACATATCCTCGTAGGCTTTCTGAAAGTGAGGGTCGGTCTCTTCCAGCCTGTCTTTCAGGGCGCTCATTCTGTCCACGAATGCCTGCCTGTCTCCGCTCTTCACCAGGTCGGCCCATGTTTTCACGCTCTGCTGGAACTGCCCCTCAATCTCCCCGATGTCCGGAAAGCTCATCTGCAGCGAGGCGTAGAGTTCCGGGTCTTCGGAGATAACGCTCTCCACCAGGGTGTAGAGCACCCTGAAGGTGGTGCCGCCGATTTGCTTCATCTCCTGGAACCGCTCCATTCTCAGCAACGTATCCGCCGATACAATGGCAATGAAGTGGGCCAGCCCGAGGATGACGGTCATCATCCTGTCGTGCTCTTCCGGCGCCATCAGGGAGACCCGTGCTCCTTTGGCCTCCAGGTAGTCCCTGACCTTGTCTGCCAGGGCTGTCTCTCCATCGTTTGTCGGTGTCAGGACGAAGTTCTGGTTGACCAGGCTCTTCGCTCCGGGGCCGAATACCGGATGCGTCCCCAGGGTGACCGCCGACGTAATGTGGCGGTGCATTATATCCACCGGTTCTGCCTTGAGCGAGGTGAAATCGACCACGTTCTGCCCCGAGTGCGTATGCGGGGCTATCTGTTTAACGACTGCTTCAAAGGTATCCAGTGGCACCGACAATATGATGGCGTTTGCGTCCCCCACCCGGCTGACGTCGGTGGTGATGTCCACATCCAACTCTTGCTGAACGGCCCTGAGCTTCTCCTCACTCCGGCCGACGAGAAGCACCTCGTGGCCCTCCTGCGCCAGGAGACGGGCGAACCACTGGCCCATCTTCCCCGAACCGCCGACAATAGCTATTTTCATACGCTAGCTCTGCATCCCTGAGTCAGTCCTGTTTCCGACCTGGCTCATGTAGCTCTAGGATAGGACCCCAGGACCTTAACGAACAGGGCAGTCTCCTCCAGTTTACCCAGGGCTTCCCGTGAGGCAGTGTCCTCCCGATGCCCCTCGAAGTCGAGATAGAAGTTATATTCCCAGGGCCTCTGCCGGGTAGGCCGTGACTCAATCTTGGTGAGGTTTACCTGGCTGGCCGCCAGCTCCCGGAGGAAGCCGTACAGCGCGCCCGGCCTGTGGCTCACCGAGAAGACAATAGAGGTCTTGTCATTGCCTGTCGGGGGTGAGTCATGCTTGGCAAGGACAAAGAACCGGGTGAAGTTATTGGGGGTGTCCTCTATCTCCCGGGCCATTATCTGCATTCCGTAGATTTCCGCCGCGCGGACGCTGGCGATGGCGGCGCCGTCGGTCATTCCCTGTTCCTTAATCATCTTGACACTGCCTGCGGTATCATAGGTTGGAATCAGTTCGCAGTTGAGGTGCTTGAGGAAGGCGCGGCACTGGCCCAGGGCCTGAGGATGAGAATAGACTCTTCGCAGCAGGTCAAGCTTCGCCCCCGGATTGGCGATAAGGCAGTGTATCACGCGTAATTCAATCTCTCCCATGACCTTGAGACTAGAGTCGAGGAGCAGGTCATAGACCTGGCTGATGCTGCCCTCCAGGGAGTTCTCAATGGGGACCGCGCCAAAATGCGCTTCTCCCCGCTCCACTGTGTCAAAGACTGCGTCCAGGGTTTCGCAGGGTTTGACCTCGATTGAAGGACCGAAAAAATCAACGGCAGCCTCCTCGCTATAGGCGCCAATCTCACCCTGAAAGGCGACGATAAGCCCCTCGACGCTCTTGGCAACGTTGACTATCCTGCGGTAGATGCTTTCGAGGCCCTCGATGCTGATGTTCTCCTGCCCGGCCAGCCGGCGGATATTGGACATCACCTCAGTCTCCCGGCTGAGGTCCTCAAGCTGCTTCCCCTGCTTCTGCTTTTCCCGACCGATTTTCTCCGCGCTTCTTATCCTTTCCGCAATAAGCCTGACTATCTCAGCGTCGGTCTGGTCAATCTTCTTTCTCAGGTCTTCCAGGCTCATGTCAACACCTCCGGTATCCCTCCTGCCCTGATGGCGAAATCACACAGGGTCACCGCCACCATCGCCTCCACCACCGGTACCGCCCGGGGCACGATGCAGGCGTCATGCCTGCCCCTGGTGGCTAGGGTGGCCAGCGACATCTTCTCGATATCAACCGTCTGCTGCTCCCGGGCTATGGAAGGGGTAGGTTTCACGGCAACCCGCACGACTATCGGCATCCCGTTGCTGATGCCGCCGAGAATGCCGCCGGCGTTGTTGGTCAGGGTCACTATCCTACCGTCTCTGATGGTAAACGGGTCATTGTTTTCCGAACCCCTCTTTTCCGCGGCGGAGAAGCCTGACCCGAACTCCACACCCTTGACCGCCGGGATGGCAAACATCGCTCTGGACAGGTCTCCTTCCAGGGTATCGAATACCGGCTCTCCCAGTCCGGCGGGCATATTGAGGGCTATGCACTCGATGACCCCGCCGAGGCTGTCACCATCCGTCCGCGCTTTCTCGATTGCCCGGAGCATCTCTTCGGCGGCTTCGGGGTCGGCACACCGGAGCGTATTGCTCCCGGCGGTTGCCTTCACTTCCTCTACCTGCTTTGCTCGGGCCTCTATCCCCCCGATGGCGACCGTGTGGGCCACAACTTCAACGCCAATAATGCCAAGCAGCTTCCGGGCGACTGCTCCCGCCATGACGAAGGTAGCCGTAATCCTGCCCGAAAATCGACCACCACCACGGAAATCATTGAAGCCTCCGTACTTCGTGTAGGCGGTGAAGTCGGCATGGCCCGGCCGGGGTAGAAACCGGTCCTTCAGGTACTGGCCAGAATCAACGTCATGGTTCCATACCAGCAGGCCGATGGGTGCGCCGGTGGTTCGTCCGTCATATATCCCGGAAAGGACTTCGACCCGGTCCGCCTCGGCACGGGAAGTGCTTGCCGGACCATCTCCCGGTCTTCTCCGGTCTACTTCAGTCTGGATTTCCTGCTCGGTGATTGCCAGTCCGGCGGGACAACCATCAATGATAACGCCGACGC
>DAOUVG010000074.1 GCA_030667735.1 Dehalococcoidales bacterium | reverse complement strand
GTTTAACATCTTTGCCGGTGTGCGCGCCAAGTGGAGCCTGATTGATAGCAGTGAGCAGCAGACACTGTCCTTTAAGGACCCGCTGAGCACAAGCGGGCGGGTGCATTTCATTGTTACTGCCGACCGGCAGGCATACTGGCGTACCAGGCGGTATGATGTCTATCACTCGTGGGGATGGACGAGCAGCGAGATAGGTGACCGGGAAATCGCTGCCTACGAGGATGCAGTTGAGGCCAGGCCCTTCAGTATCGGTGAGGAGTTGACCTATACGGTTGAGAATCAACTGAAGACTGATGTCGTACTCACTGCGGGCGATTTCCACTCATCCGCCATGACGGTGATTCTGCAGACGTTCTCTGAAGAAGAAACCGGTGAAGCGTTGCCTGCTGATGCCATTGATGGGTCGGCAGAAGCCGTCGAAGAAGGTCTGCCCGAACCTGGCGACGTGATAGCCGTCGTTACGCCGCGGCTGATGAAGCCCTACCAGCAATACACGGTAGTTACCAGCGTGGCTTCGTACACACCTGACGAGTTGTCCCTGGCCGGAGAGGAATATCCGGAAGAGGTCACGGAACGTTACCTGCAACTTCCCGCCAGTCTTCCGGCGCGTGTCAGGGAGCTTACTGAAGACATAACCCGGGAAGCGGAATCGCAGTACGATAAAGTAGTGGCGGTCAAGGCATATATCAACAGCCTGGAATATAATATAGAGGCGGATGTCCCTCCTGAAGACGCCGATGCTGTGGACCACTTCCTCTTTGAATCAAAGGAGGGGGTGTGCATCTCTTTTGCCTCGGCGATGGCGGTCATGCTGCGCAGCGTAGATGTCCCGACCCGGCTGAATACCGGGTACCTTGAGGGTGATTATGACGCGGAAACGGAGAGCTACCTCCTGCGCGTCCGTCATTATCACGCCCGCACCGAGGTCTACTTCCCCGGTCTCGGGTGGGTGGAGTTCTCGGCCACACCCGTCGGGGGGAGTACGGATGCCATAGTCGGAGTCGGGGATGAAGCGGATTTTATGGAGATGATAGACTCCACCCTGATGCTGGCAGATATGGAGGTATTCGGCCCGACGGGGGAGGATTCAACCAGGGGAAGCATCCGCCGTATTACGCTGCCCGGGCCGCAGCTATACGTTTACTTCTTCATCATCGGCGTTCCGGTGGTGATATTCTTTGCCGTCAGGGGAGGCTACGCATTCTGGCTCCAGCGTCTCAAGCGTATTAACGATCCCGCGGATGCCTACCGGAAGATGAGCCGGCTGGCTGCACTGGGCAAAATGGGTCCGGTAATGCAGGAAACACCCCTGGAGTACTGCGGCCGGCTGGCACTGGCCCTGCCGCTTCAGGCCGAAGCAATCGGCGCAATTGCCCAGGCTTACATCGAGACCCAGTTCAGTTCCCGGAAGGAGCTAAGTCGACTGCAGAAAGGCAGGTTGCAGAAGACCTGGGTAGAGCTGGTCCCCTCCCTGGTGAGGCGCATGCCCCGCCTCAGGACCCGACCGGGCTAGTCACTGCACCTGGCGTATTTGCCGGTCAGACCCGGTATACCCACACCTGCATGAGGACGTCCGGCTCGCCCCTGGGGAGTGTCTGGAGCGGCTCGGTCGCTTCCACCAGTTTCCACTTGCCCACTGATTCCAGCTCGGACTGCTTTTCCTTGAAACCGTTATTCTCATAGATATCCGGACGGAGGGTATAGGCTATGTATCCCCCGGGCCTGGTGATACGCACCAGTTCGTCAAGGGAGCTGGCCGGAGCATGCGCTTCGGTAAGCGTGCCAACGCAGATAACGGCGTCAAAGGAGTCCGTGGGGAAGTCCAGTGGCTCACCCATGACCATCCGGTGGAGCTCGGTGTAGACGTTCTTCTTGCGAGCTTCCTCCAGCATTCCTGCTGACATGTCCATGGCGACCAGGGTACCGTATCCCATACCGGCCAGTATCTCTCCCACCAGCCCGGTACCGGCACCTGCATCCAGGACTCTGGCATTTGGGGGAACGTATCGGGCGAAAACCTCAGCGGCCATTTGCGGGGCGCGGTAGTCGAAATCATCGGCAAGGTCCTCATCGTAGTCCCTGGCCCACTGGTCGTAGCGCTCCACCAGCTCACGGTTATTCTTCGAGGAGTAGACCCACTGGACCTTGCTCTCTTCCGTCATTGTGTCTCCTTTCTCAGTGAACGATGCCGCAGAGGCGGAGGGGTTGTATATTATTGCGAGATTATATCACATCAGAACACGGCATAAGTATAACTTTACTGCTACTTTGACGGGTTCCTGAGGATACGACTGCCACAAGAGGTGCAGAAGGCGGACTCGCGGTCCAGGGCAGTCCCGCACTTGCTACAGAAGGCAGGTCCGTCTTGCCCGGCCTCCGCCATCTCGGCACCACACGTCATGCAGAAGCTCGCGTAGCC
The DNA here is from genome assembly GCA_030667735.1 of Dehalococcoidales bacterium. Classification (GTDB taxonomy): domain Bacteria; phylum Chloroflexota; class Dehalococcoidia; order Dehalococcoidales; family Fen-1064; genus DUES01. The sequence goes on along the minus strand of DAOUVG010000074.1, from coordinate 4,776 downwards.
GGGTACCTTGCCGCCGCAATTCGGGCAGACCACCAACCGTTGCCCGACCATCTCTCGGAATGGAGAAAGCCGGTTTGCCCGCCTCATCATGAAGAAGAAGACAGCGCCGGTACCGAGGAACAGCGGTATTACCAGGAGGGAATAGGCACTCTGTGTGAAGATGAGGAAGTTAAACAGGCCGTGAGCCGCCATCGAGCAGAGCAGACCCAGCAATGTCCAGGCTCTCATCCCCTTTTGTCTCACCTTGCTCACTCCGAGCGGATAGCCCCACATCGCGGAAAACAGCACGTGGGCCAGAGTGGAGAACGGGCCTCTCAGCAAGATTAACTCCCAGCCGTAGGTCAGGAGGTACCCGACATTCTCCAGTGAGGCGAAACCGAGAGCCGAAGCTGATGCGTAAACCAGGCCATCCATCGGCTCATCGAAGTAGGGTGAGCGGTATACCGTTCTCCGAACTACCAGGTACTTTCCCAGTTCTTCGGTCATGCCGGCCACGACGAAGGACATGTAGGCAGCGGTACCAAGGGAAAGCTGGTCGACCTCGGGGAAATTGATTGCCCCCGGGTCTACTATGAATATCAGGCCTAATTCCAGCAAAGCCACTGGAATGGAGACCACCATACCCCAGATGAACGTCCGGACCACCAGCATTCTGGGCTCCGGCCGGTATCGGTCCCGGCGGTAGACCATCCAGAGCCAGAATATCCCGGGGGCGAAGGCAATGACCAGGATTACAATGAACTGCATAAGAGCAGGCTTCCGTGTGTCACGTTCGTATTACCCTGGTATCGCACACCAGGTCGTGCAGTCCCTTCTTCCGTGGGCTCAGAGGTATGGTCAGGAAGCCAAGACCCAGTGTAAACCACGAGATATAGTAGGCCAGGTATCTGACGAAGCTGCGGGGATAGGAGACATTTGAACCGTCAACCCGTGTGACCTTGATACGCAGTAGCGCTTTGCCTGCCGTCCTGCCCCACGTGCCTATCGTAATCGTCCAGTAGCCAGCTTCCAGGGCGAAGGTGGTGAGCAACTCATTCCAGAGGAAGGGTGCTTCGGGGTCGATTGCGCGTGCCAGCATGTCTGCCAGCGTGAGGTCCGTGACCAGCAGGCTGATGGAAATTCCGACAACCGAAAGGAGCACCTGATCGAGTATGAAGGCCAGGAACCTTATCCAGAATCCGGCCGGGTTTTCCATACTCTCGGCCTCGGAACGAACCTCGGTGGGCAACCCCAGGCCGCAACGGTAGCAATAGGCCGATGACGCCTCATTCACGGTGCCGCAGCCGGTGCAGGTCTTCTTGCCTGAGGGAAGCGCCACCGGGTCAGTCCCGGTCTGCCCGCTCTCCCTACCTGTATCTTCCGGACCTGCGTTTTCCACTGTTGCCTCCACAAGCGGCCGGCGCTACCGCCTAGCCTTCCTCCGTCTGCTCTGCCAGGAATGCCTCGTCTTCTTCCAGGTAGTGTGTCCAAACGTTGCCGGACATCATACAGGTGTCCGTATCGGCAAGTTTCTTGAGTATCTGCTGCCTGACCTGGCGGGTGGGCACATCCTCATAGTTTACCTTCAGGATAATGTCCAGCGTTTCCAGGGCAAGCTGCAACTGGCCGGATTCCATGAGCTCCCGTGCCTTATTCAGCACTGTCTCATCGCTGCCAACCAGTTCACGTACCACGCCGGCAATCTCGTGTCCGGGCCGGGGCAACAGCCCCGAGGGGCTGAAATCGAAGTAGCCGCAGTAGCGCTTCCAGATGTTGTAGATGGCGAACTCCCGGCGCGAGTACTCCTGCCGCAGGTTGGGGCTGTTCTGCAGGTGCGGTGGGAGCTGGATATCCTCAATCATCTGCTCCAGGTTCTTGCCCTCGTTGGCGGCATTCACCACCGAGTCCTCCAGGAACCTGAGCACTTCGATGTTGTCCTTGAATAACTCCCGTATCTTAACCTTATCGACGAGGACAACGTCGCCCCCGATGGCAAAGTCGGGGTCGAGTGCCAGTACCCTTTCCATCGCCTCCGCCCATTCGCGGGCGTAGCGCATCACCTTGAAGGGGTTGCCCAGGTTCGGAAACGAAGCCTCCAGCAGGTCGCCGCAGAACACCGTCTTCAACTCCGGCACCCAGACCAGTGTGTGGTCGTCGGTCTCGCCCTTGCCGTGGAACAGCTCGAAGGTCCTGCCGCCAAGCTCGAAGCGGTATTCGTCACGATAAGTTTCCGTGGGGTATACCGGAGAGTACCGACCCGGCGGGATGTTGAAGTGGAACTGGATGCTGTTGATACGGCGGATATACCCTGCGGTTAGAGCGTAGCGCTCCAGTCGTGGTATCGCATTTTCGTGGGCGATTATCCTGGGATGGTGGTCGGCAAAGGCGGCGGCACCGCCAATGTGGTCCATGTGGGCATGGCTGTATATCAGGTATCGGACCGGCTTGCCCGATTCCCGAGCTATTTCCTCGTTTATCATGGAGCTGGTGCGGAAATTGCCCGGGTCAATCACGACCGTGCCATCGGGCGTGGTCACCCAACTGGTGTACGCCGTGTGGGCGTCCTGCCCGACGACGTTGTTCTGGACGACGCAGATACCGTCCGTGACCGGTTGCGAGTCCAGCTTCTCAGGAACCAGGGGCAGGCCCCGTTTTCTTTCCAGCATTTTCTCCTGCTTCAGCTTACACTTCGGGGGGTGGTTCAATAACGGTGTCTTCGAAGTAGTCGTCGTCAAGATGCCGTCGGGCAACGCCCGATTCCATCGCGGCCCTGGCTACACTGTGAGTCACTGCCAGGTGGGCGTCCGGGTCTATGGGACTGGGGATGAGTTGCTCCTTTTCCCTGGCAACACGGGCAATGGCGAGACTGGCCGCCCGGTACATCTCGTATGTTATCCTGGACGCCTTGGCGTCCAGTGTACCGCGCCAGATTCCCGGATAGCCAATAACGTTGTTCACCGTCTTACCATCGATTGCCAGCGATGCCCCCGAGGCCAGGGCAAGCTCCGGGGCAATTTCCGGGTACGGGTTGGTCAGAGCAAAGATGACCTGCCCCTTTCTCACCATGCTCGGCTCAATGAGGCCGCTCACTCCTGAGGTGGCGATAACGATATCGGCGGTCTGCATAATTTCGTCAAAGCTGGAGGGAATGCCGCCGTGCTCGGCGTGACGCAGTGTGCTGGCCTCGGTCCTGGCGACGCCCAGTGCCGGTTTGCCGGTATACCGGAGGATGAACTCCCCGATGGTCAGTCCGGCGGCACCGAGGCCGATGAGACCCACCCTGGCTTCCTCAAGGACGAGGCCGGTGCGTTCACAGGCATTCATCAGGGCTGCCAGGGTCACTACGGCGGTACCCTCCTGGTCATCGTGCATGACGGGCCTGTCAAGCTCTTCCTCCAGCCTGTCTTCAATCTGGAAACAGCGCGGTGATGCGATGTCTTCCAGGTGGATTCCCCCGAAAGTGAGCGCGATATGTTTCACGGTGGCCACGATTTCATCCGGGTCAGTGGTGTTGACCAGTATCGGTATCCCGCTGACTCCGGCGAGGTGCTGGAGGAGGGCCGCCTTTCCCTCCATCACCGGCATTCCTGCCTCCGGACCGATGTTGCCCAGCCCGAGCACGGCAGTGCCGTCGGTTACGATGGCAACGGAGTAGGGGATGACGGTATAGGCATCCTTCCAGTCCGGCTCCCCCGCGATGAGCCGGCATACCTCGGCTACCCCGGGGGTGTATACCTTGCTGAGGGCGTCCAGGGTATCCAGGGGGACGGTGCTCACCATCTTTATCTTGCCGCCGCGGTGGAGCTCCAGCACTTCGTCCCGGACCTGGAGGACGGATACCTCCTGAAGCCTGGAGACCTCATCTACCAAGCGTGTGAGGTGCTCTTCACCATCAATAAGAATGTCAATGTCGCGGACAGTGAAGTGATGACCGAGGTGTACGGTCTCGATGTTGCCGATTTCTGCGCCGACGTGACCGATGGCCGTCGTTAGCTTGCCCAGAGTGCCCGGGACGTTGGTATTCTTGCAGCGGATGGTTCTCACAATCCGGTAGCTCACATCATTCACTCTACCTGTACCCTCCCTTGATGTACTCAGGTGCCGACTATCATCGTCTGGATTATATCATAGGTAACAGGGTTGTGCCTTGTACGGAAAAACCTGAGACCGGGCCCATATCGGCACTGACAAGCGCCGTTTCAGGCGCTTCAATACTACTGTGCCGGGAGGGGGAGTTCTCCTCTTACGTTGGAAGCAGCATCGGCAGTACCGGACGAGAACACCCCTTGACAAAGGCTGCTCCGGTGGCTAACAATAAGCCCGCATACCTGTAACATCCATATGCTATCACTCCAGGAGTATTTGCCGACTGCGGACAGCCGTCATGGGGGGCCAGATGCCGGAACACGAACAGATTGACTATCGTCAGCTGGAAGCGGGCTACGAGTTCCTGCCGGCCAGCTACCGGGTGGATTCCTCAGCGGTCGACGCCTATCTTGAGGCTGTGGAGGAGGATAGCAGCCTGTATCGGGACTCAGACCTGGTCCCGCCGATGGCCATTGCTGCCCAGTCTCTGGCGGCACTGTCAGAGGCGGTCTCTTTTCCTGACGGCGCGGTCCATGTCTCTCAGGTAGTGGAGTTCGTCGATACGGCAGATAACCGCGACACCATCACCAGCTATGCCAGTGTTGGCCGGATGCAGAAGCGGGGCCGGTTTCGTTTGCTCAGTATAAACCTTCGTGCCTGTAAGGACGGCGACTGTGTAGTCTTCCGGGGAAGGACGGACTTCATACTGCC
>DAOUVG010000064.1 GCA_030667735.1 Dehalococcoidales bacterium | reverse complement strand
TCTTCTGCTTGTTTAGATGTAGCCCTGCCGATGAAAAGTGTGACGAAAGCATACATTCCGGTTAGTGCAACAAGGCCGTACCACGCCAGGTCCTGGAAATTGGATACCCCCACCAGTAGTGCTACCCCGAGAAGTGCAATCGATAGGATTATAGGTAGCGCTTGCCAGTTGTGACCAAACCAACCCCATAGGCTCTTCACTCTACTGCCTCCTAGCTCTAGGAACCCTACTTCACAACGATATTCACCAGTTTCTGCGGCACGTATATTCTCCTGACCACCTCTTTACCTTCGATGTGTGCTTTCACTTTCTGACTTTCGAAGGCAAGCGTCAAGGCTTCCTCTTCGCTGATTGACACCGGGACAGTAATACGGTCGCGCAGCTTGCCGTTGACCTGGACTACCAGCGTAATCTCCTCATCCTTCGCCAGCGCTTCGTCCCACTCCGGCCAGTCCTGGCTATGAATGCTGTAGTCGTGGCCGGTCCGCTCCCACAGCTCTTCGGTAATGTGTGGGGCAGTTGGTGCCAGGAGCAGCAGCAGGGTATCGATGGCCTCCTTCCAGTCGGCCTGCGTGATATTACCCGCCTCTTTGGTCTTGCTCAGGTAGTTGGTGTATTCCATCAGGGCGGCAAGCATGGTATTGAAGCGCAGTCTTTCGATGTCGACGGTCGCCTTGCGGATGGTCTGGTGAGTTATGCGCTGTAGCCCGGTGAGTGCTTCGTCACCGCCGGTCCCCGGTCCGGGGGTATAATCCTCCAGCACCAGGTCCCAGATACGCTTTAGCCACCGGCTGGCGCCGTTGATACCGCTGTCAGACCAGTCACCACCCTGCTCCCACGGCCCGAGGAACATCAGATAAATGCGCATCGTATCCGCCCCGAGCTCTGCGACGTACTTATCCGGGTTAATCACGTTGCCTCTTGACTTGCTCATTTTCTGGTGCTCGCGGATGATGATACCCTGGTTGAAAAGGCGCGTAAACGGCTCACCGAAATCCACCAGCCCCATATCCCGGAGTGCCTTGGTGAAGAAACGGGCGTAGAACAGGTGCATCACGGCGTGCTCGGCACCGCCGGTGTAAAGGTCCATCGGCATCCAGTACTTCAATTTGACCGGGTCGAATGCGGCTTTATCATAGTGCGGGCTGCAGTAGCGCAGGAAGTACCAGGAAGAGCACATGAAGGTGTCCATGGTGTCCGTCTCCCGCCTGGCCGGTGAAGAGCACTTTGGACAGGTGGTATTGACGAACCCTTCGTGTTGCGCCAGCGGGGACTCACCGGTGGGCTTAAACTCGGCGTCCTCAGGCAGCAGGACGGGCAGGTCTTCCTCTCGCACCGGGATGATACCGCACTTATCGCAGTAGACCATCGGTATCGGTGCGCCCCAGTAACGCTGCCGCGAAATCAGCCAGTCGCGCAAGCGATATCTTACCGTTCGCTTCCCCCAACCTTTCTCTTCGAGGAAACCGGAAACGGCCTCTATCCCCTGCTCGCTGGGCAGCCCGTTGAACTGGTCCGAGTTCACCATTGTGCCGGGCTCGATGTAGGCCTCGGATAGCTCTTTTCCCTGCCATCCCTCCGGAGCGATAACTACCGGAATCGGTATGCCATATTTCCTGGCAAAGGCAAAGTCACGCTCATCATGGGCCGGCACACCCATGACGGCACCGGTACCGTAGCCCAGGAGCACGTAATCGGCAATCCAGATGGGCACCTTCCGGCCGTTGAGCCGGTTGGTAACGTAAGCGCCGATGAATACCCCGTCCTTCTCTTTCTCGGTAGACAGGCGCTCTATCTCCGTCTGCTCCCGCGATTTGGCCACGTAGTCCTCAACCTCGGCTTTCTTCTCCGCTGTGGTGAGCCTGGGCACGAGCGGGTGCTCCGGAGCGAGGACCATGAAGGTCACGCCGAAAATAGTATCCGGGCGGGTGGTGAAAACCCCCAGCTCTTTTTCTTCCACCCCGGGGTGGTCAAGGCCGAACGAGATTTCGGTGCCTTCACTCCTGCCTACCCAGTTCCGCTGCATTGTCTTCGTTCGCTCCGGCCAGTCGATTCCTTCGTGCTGCATCAGTTCGTCGGCGTACCTGGTGATGCGGAAGAACCACTGCTCGCGGTCTTCCCGCCTGACCACCGTCCCGCAGCGCTCGCAGCGGCCATCGATTACCTGCTCGTTGGCCAGCACCGTCTGGCAGCTTGGGCACCAGTTCACCGGGGCTTTTTGACGGTAGGCCAGGTCATGTTCGTACAGCTTGAGGAAAAACCACTGGGTCCACCGGTAGTAGTCCGGCTGGCAGGTGATTACCTCTCGGTCCCAGTCGTAGACAGCGCCGATGCTCTTGAGCTGTCGACGCATGCTGTCTATGTTCTGCATCGTCCAGGTGTAAGGGTGAATGCCCCGGCTGATGGCGGCGTTCTCGGCATTGAGACCAAAGGCGTCAAATCCCATCGGGTGGAGGACGTTGTAGCCCTGCATCCTCTTGAACCTGGCCTGGACATCAGGGGGAACATTGTTATACCAGTGCCCGATATGGAGGTCGCCCGAGGTATAGGGAAACATGGTCAGGGCATAGTACTTGGGCCTGGGGCTGTCCTCGGTGACCCGGTACAGCCCGGTCTCGGCCCATTTCTCCTGCCACTTCTTTTCTACTTCATTCGGGATGTAATTCGCTACCATCTGTCCTTCCTGTCTGAAAGAGAATCGTTAACAGCAACCTGCGTGTCCGGCACTCACGAAAAAAGCCGCCCCAGTGGGACGGCCATTGTGCAGATGAACCTGCCCACCGGTCACGGACTATCGATGCTAAGTGTGAGTGTGAGGTCCTGTTTTTTCATGCTCGTAAGATAGCACAGTCCGTGTTTGATGTCAATTGCATGTTGTGCCGTCTGTCGGCCTCAGGGGTAGAAATTACCGGTGAAACGATTTGTCACGCCGGGTTCGAATAGTGCTATAATGACGTAGATAGCGAGGTGATACTGAATGGTTGCTGATATTGACCGCATTGGACTGATGTTTGACCCCGAGACAGTTGCCGTGGTCGGTGCATCCAACGCCCTGGATAAATGGGGGGCCGGTATCTTCAGCCGCGTCCTCAAGTCTCCTTCGGTTAAAAGAGCTTACCCGATCAACAAGACCTCCGCTGAGGTGCAGGGCGTCAAGGCCTACCCGACCATCCGTGACCTGCCTGAACCGGTGGACTTCGTGGCGATTGTAATACCCTATCCGGACGTCCCTGAGGTTATGCGGGACTGTGTTGCGATGGGCGTTAAGGCGGGGCTGATAATCACCGCCGGGTTGGGGGAGACTGGCGACGAGGGAGTGATACTGGAGCGCGAGATAGTAGAAAGCGCGCATCAGATTGGCATGCGACTCGTCGGTCCGAACTGCATGGGGCACTTCAACACCTCCAATGGTTTCTCCACCCTGCGTATGCCGCTCCCCGTTCCCAAGGGGGGAGTTGGCGTCATCTCGCAGAGTGGTGGGTTCGCGATTCACATCCTGATGTCCGGCATACAGGCAGGCGCCGGGTTCAGCAAGTTCGTCAGCGTCGGTAATGAGGCCGACCTTCATTTCGAGGATTTCCTTGAATACCTGGCCAACGACAACGATACCAAAGTCATCACCGGCTATATCGAGGGCCTGAGAAAAGGCAGGGAGTTCTTCAGGCTGGCTTCGGAGATAACCAAGCGTAAGCCGATGGTGGTGGTTAAGGTGGGCAAGACACCGGCCGGGGCGAAGGCGGCACGGTCGCACACCAGTGCCATCGCTGGAGCCGACGAGATATACGATGCCATGTTCAGGCAGAGCGGCGTTATCAGGGTGGACGAGGTGGATGAGCTTTTCGACGTGGCCTCGGCCGTGCTTCGACAACCACTGCCCAGAGGAAACCGGGTGGCCATCCTGACCGGCGGCGGTGGCTTCGGCTGCGTGACGTCGGACGCCTGCTCCAAACTGGGACTGGACGTTGCGCAACTTTCTCCGTACACCATCGAGAAGCTGAACAAGGTCCTTCCGGACCGGTGGCCGCACGCCAACCCGGTTGACACCGTCGCTACGGGAAATGTTACCTACCCCTGCATCTGGCCGCTGCTGGAGGACGAGAACCTGGATGCGCTGCTGGTAATCGGCGGCATCGGAATGATGTCCATGATGTCGCGCAGCATGATGGCAAGCATGCAGCAGGCCGATGATTCCCCGTCTTTCATGGAAAGGGCGGAGCGGATAATGCAGGAGTACCAGGAAGAGGAACTGAAGGACCTGGACAGGCTCATCGAGTACATGGACCGGTACCAGAAACCGGTGCTCATCTTCGGCAGAGGCCTGGAAAGAATGAACGATTCGCCAGTCTACAAGAAGCTTCAGGAAAACGGCATTGTAATGTACCCTACTCCGGAAAGAGCCGCCAAGACACTGGCCCACCTGGTGCAGTACAGTAATTACCTTCGTGGTCGCTAGTGGATTGAGAGGTCATCCGACACTCGGCTGGTGCCGCGGGCCGGAGCGGTGCGGACTTCAGCAGTATAGATAAAGGGTTTCTTCCAACGTGCATGACGTGCTTTACGGGAGAGCTCCTTTCCAGTGCAGTAATGGGTGGTATAATAGATGAGCAGAAGCCAATGATGCAACAACCTGGCGAGATAAAGGCACTTTCGCTGGCGGAAATGCAGGCAATAGCCAGGAAGCTGCGCCGTCACATTGTTACCATGATAGGCAGTGTCGGCAGCGGCCACCCCGGCGGTTCGCTGTCAGCCGTGGAGATTGTCAGCACGCTCTATTTCCGGGTACTCCGGCACAATCCCCGTGACCCGCAATGGCCGGACCGTGACCGCTTCATCCTGAGTAAAGGTCACGCCGCTCCCATGCTCTATGCTACCCTGGCGGAATGCGGTTACTTCCCCGTGGAAGAGCTATCCACCCTGAGGAAACTGAACAGCCGCCTGCAGGGCCATACTGACCACATGCTCACCCCCGGTATCGAGATGACCGCAGGTTCTCTGGGACAGGGATTGTCCTTTTCCACTGGCGTTGCCCTGGCCGGGCGACTCGACTCGAAACCGTACCAGGTCTATGTCCTGCTCGGTGACGGTGAATGTGATGAAGGACAGGTCTGGGAAGCAGCCATGGCGGCAGCCCATTTCAAGCTGGACAACCTGGTGGCAATTGTCGATAGAAACGGATTGCAGATTGACGGCTGGACGTGCGATGTCATGGGTCTGGAACCATTCAACAGCAAGTGGTCTTCGTTCGGCTGGCACGTCATCGAGGCAGACGGCCACGATTTCACCCGGCTTGAGGAGGCTTTTAGCCAGGCAAAAACGATTAAAGGACAACCAACCGTCATCATTGCCCGTACCACCAAGGGCAAGGGCGTCAGTTTCATGGAGAACAACGCGGACTTTCACGGGAAAGCGCCTACGCCGGAACAGGTTGAGATAGCACTTAAGGAGCTGGAATAGTCATGGCGCCGTCGGTATCCGTGAGAGAGGCATATGGCAAAACCCTGGTCGAGCTTGGCAGGCAGAACCCTGATGTCGTGGTGCTGGATGCGGACCTGTCCCGCTCAACCATGACCCATTTCTTCGCCAGCGAGTTCCCCAAACGGATTTTCGACTGCGGTATCGCGGAACAGAACATGGTGGGCATCGCCGCCGGGCTGGCGGCCTCCGGTAAGATACCGTTCGCCAGTACCTTCTCCGTTTTTATTCCGGGACGGTGTTTTGACCAGGTCCGTATGTCCGTTGCCCAGCCACAACTGAATGTGAAGCTGGTCACCACTCACAGCGGTATTACTGTCGGTGAGGATGGCACCTCCCACCAGGCTATCGAAGACCTGGCCCTGGCCTGTGCCCTGCCCGGCCTTACCGTGGTTGTCCCCGCCGATGCCATAGAGACCGTCCGGGTTATCAGGATGGCTGCTGCCACCGAAGGCCCCTTCTACATCAGGCTTTGCCGCCCCGGCCTGCCACTGGTCCATAACGAAGACTACCGGTTTGAGCTGGGTAAGGCGACGGTCATGAGAGAGGGCAACCGGGCAACCATAATCGCCATCGGTACCATGGTAGCCACCGCCCTGGAGGCAGCCGGGAACCTTCAGCAGGCAGGAATCGACTGCCGGGTGCTTAATATGTCAACCCTGAAACCGGTTGATGAGGCCGCCATAGTCCGGGCAGCCAGAGATACCGGGGCAATAGTTACCGCCGAAGAGCACCTGGAGCACGGCGGCCTGGGGAGTGCCGTAGCCCGGGTACTTGCCCGACAGCATCCGGTACCGGTCGAGTTTGTCGCCATCAAAGACACCTATGCCGAGTCCGGACCTCCTGCGGAGCTTCTCCGGAAGTACGGGCTGACCGCCGCAGACATCGAGCGGGCAGTGCGGACAGTGGTGGAGAGGAAGGGCTAGGCTGTCCTGGCGATGGAGACCTGCCTCGTCCTCAGGTAGTGGGTGACACCCACCAGGCACGGCAGCGCCACGCTGTAGGCCACCAGCATTCCGGAAACACCCAGCCACCAGCATACCAGTGGCAATGGAATGAAGAGGACACAGCTGGTGATGATGGTATTCTTCTTCAGAAACAGGGTGGCCAGGACCGGCCCGGCGAGAATCAGCATTGGCTGGGTGACCAGGGCCATCAGCACTCCGATGGTGGTTGACTCTCCCCTGCCTCCCCTGAAGCCAAGGAAGACCGGCCAGTTGTGACCGATTACGACGGCAACCCCGGCGACCAGAACGAAGACATCGGGCAGGCCGAATGACCGGGCAATCAGGACGGGCAGCGCACCCTTGGTGGCATCAAGGAAGAACACGCCAACCCCGGCCTTCGGTCCCAGCTCATGGTAAGCGTTACGGGCACCGACATTGCCGTCCCCCATCCGCCGGATGTCCACACCGGAGAGGAGGCGTCCCACGATGTAGGCCGTGGGGATGGAGCCGAGGACGTATCCGAGGATAATAATTACCCAGACCATGCCGCCTCTCACCGATAATACCTAGTTTAGCTAGGCATTGTACGGCAAGCGGTGTGCCAAGTCAGGTGGTGAAGGGGTAACTGGCTACTGAATCTGGAGCCCCGAGCTAAAAGCCCTGTTTTCACAATAACCAGACACAACTTCGGGCCATCCTCGAATCTCACCGACACCGTACACCCCAAAATGTCCGCAGACTTCGCTGACAGATGTCAATGGCAGGCATTACGTTGTAAGTACAGGGCATATCAGCCCGTTACAGCTCTATGAAAAGCTCTGGCTTTGCTTGAATAGTCCCACACCAGCCAGAACCAGACCTATTCCCACAAGTATATCCAGTATTCCAGCAGTCCTTACGAATGAGGCCAGCCCGACATTTGTCCTGGCCAGTCCCAGTGCGGTCCTCTGTATTGTAAGATAATTATAGGTGCTGCTGGGCGCTGCTGTTCCAGCCTGAATCTGTGGTTCCTCAGCAGCCCTGATATTCATTTGCTTAGCCTTTACCGCT